>CALGRQ010000206.1 GCA_937880795.1 uncultured Dyadobacter sp.
CCAGTTCCATAATGGTGTCGCTTAACGATGTACCACCCACAATTCCATATCGATTTACCTTGTTTGCAGGCACTTCTTCCACCGCGATTACCGAGCCGCCATATTGTTCATAGGTGTCCATCAATTGTTGGGTAACCGGAATTACAGAATCCATAATGGTATCCCCTAAAAGTACGGCAAAGGGTTCGTTACCCACATGGTGCCTTGCATAACTGATGGCGTCACCCAATCCGTTGGCCTCTTTTTGGCGTACAAAATGTACATTGGCCATATCAGACAACCGACGCATTTCATTGAACCATAGCAAATCTTCTTTTTCTTCCAGACGACTTTCTAGTTCAACATTGCGGTCAAAATGATCTTCAATGGCTCTTTTCCCTTTTCCGGATATGATCAATATATCTTCAATACCTGAATCAACGGCTTCTTGAACCACATACTGAATGGTTGGAATGTCAATAATCGGAAGCATTTCTTTCGGCATTGACTTTGTAGCGGGAAGGAAACGGGTTCCAAGTCCTGCGGCAGGTATTACGGCTTTGCGAATCATAGGTTGGCTGTTGGCTATCGGCTATCAGCGATCGGCTGTTAGCTTTGGCCGCTATTTATTGTTTATTTAATTCTTATATATGTAAAAATAAAGACATTAGCCCGATAGCTCTTAAACCACAAAAGGTTTAATTACCCTTGCGTTGTGTTTTTTTAGCTCCACAAATAGCTGGTTCAACATATCATCGTTATGGTAAATCCCAATGATGGTGCCACCAGAACCCGCGAACTTGGCCGAGGCGCCACAGGCTCTTGCTGCATTGACAAGCCGTTTGTTCGATTCGGGAACATTGTAAATTTTACACCTTAAATCAAAATTTTCGTTCATGAGTTGATGTAGATCATCGGCGCGGCCTTCGAGCAGCGCTTTCTGTCCATCTTCCGCTTTTTTAGCGATTGCCGCTAATGTATCAATTACTTCTTTCTCCCCTTGGTCAAAGCGGGTTCTTACATCGCTGTGTACCTTTCCAGAAACCTTGCTAAGGTTGGTGTTATAGGCAACATATAGCTTAGGGAGCAACTCAGGGTTAATGCGTTCATATTTACCATGGCCTTTTTCCTGAATCATATTTTTGTCAAAGTCCATATATACGCACCCTTCATAGCATTGGATGACGCGATCCTGCAAACCTGCTGTAATGCCCAATTCCTCAGTTTCTGTGACCATCACTAGTTGTGGAAGAATTTCAAGAGGTATCTCTACTTTGTAAAACTGCATCAATGCACGAAACAAAGCTACCACTATGGCGCTAGAACCGGACATTCCAACCTGGCGTGGTATAGATGAACGATATCGAACGGTGAAGTTTTTATTGGGAAGTTTGATATTGTTTTCTTCACAATAGTCACCAAACTTCTTAATTCCTGCTTTAATGAGCGGGATACCACCATTATAGCCCAGCATGCTTACACTGTCGCGTAAGTGATAAATGCTACGGAATGTACTTACATCCTGTGGCTGTGGTTCAATATGAAGTTCTGGGGATTCGTATAGGGAAATGGATGCGCCAAAGTTTCTTACCGATATGGATATTGTTTTTCCATAAAAACCGTCGGAAGGATTGCCCAAAAGCCCGGCGCGGGCATATGCTCGTGTCTCGATTATCAAAGCGAAGTTTTTTTTGCCAAAAATAGTAACAAATTGATATGGTTCTTTCTTTTTTGCACTTTAATAAAGCAAGACAAAAAATCGGTCAATCTAACGATCAAAGAAAAAAAAGTTGTTGAAAGGAAAGAAAATATCCCTTTCAACAACTTTTATGAAATCTACTGTTGGACCTTGCCTATCTTATTGTTTTACAACCTGAATATTGGCAATAAGTTTGATATCATCACCGACCACAACGCCACCTGTTTCTGTGACTGCGCCCCAGGTTAAGCCATACTCCTTACGATTAAGCTTACCGGAAATTTCAAATCCCGACTTGTTGTTACCGTAAAAATCGGTCATGTTACCACCGTATTCTACTTTAAACTCAAAAGGTTTAGTAACATCTTTCACAGTAAGATCGCCTTTCAGGGTGTAATCATCGCCTCCTTTTTTATGAAGCGTTCCGTTGAAAGTAATTTTTGGATACTTATCTGATTCAAAGAAATCGGCAGATTTCAAATGTTCATCGCGTTGAGCTTGGTTGGTATCGATGCTATTCACATCTGCATTGAATGAAACAGCGGCATTGTCAAAATCTTCATTTTCAGTGCTAAGCTGTCCTTCAAAATTTTTAAAAGAACCGGTTACGGTAGAGATAACAAGGTGCTTTACTTTAAATTGAATTTCTGAATGTGTAGGATCGATAATCCAGGTTGTAGTTGCCATAGTTATATGTGTTAATATGTGTAATTACATTTAATGTATATACATGTAATATTAATAACTAGTTCCCAAGTTTCAAAAAAAAGATTAAATCTTTTTTAATGTATATACAAATCTCATTCCTTGGGCATATCGAAAATGGTTGGGCTAATCTTTGGATTTACTTCCACGGATATGATTTTGTTTAGCATATTCATGTCAGGCATGGCCGATGTGGTAACCTCGTTGGAGAACGGAAACGTAATTCCGTCAATTTTACGGAAGTCGGATTGTTTGCTTTCAGTGACCACATTTTGGCCTTCTATCGGAAGCGATGCGACGATTTTCAGGATGTAGTAGGTGTCTTTGGAGATATAATTCACCTGTTTGACACCATTTTTAAGCGTTGCTGTTATTTTATAAACCCTGGCTCCGTCAAGGTTCTCTTCTCCGTCCAGTTTCAAAGTATATCCTTTTGCCTGATAATTGTACAAGCCGGTGAGATCTGTTTGTCCTGATAGTGGTTTTACAGCATCTTCGGGCATGGCTGTGGCTTTGGTTTGTCCTGTCAATGGGTTAATCATCCAGCCGGTAGTTCCGTTCACGACTTGTACAATGGTCATGCCTTGCATGGTTGTTTCTGTTCGGAATCCTTGGTTTTGAATAATGGTGGTGGTAACGGGAATTTCTACATTCATTGCTTTCATTTGGGCTGCAATGCGGACACTCTTAAGGGCCTCAAGTTTGGCGGTTCCCCCCATGGCTTCGATGTGTTTGGCAATGATTTGATCAACCGTTTGGGCCGATAAGGAAACTGTGCAAAGTGTGATGAACAAAACGACCAGGGTACTTTTAAATCTAAACTGAGACATATGCTTTTGAATTGGTAAGTAATGGATAACGAAAAAAGGTGTGCCGTAGGGTAGTGGGGTTATAAAAAAAGCGAGCAGATCGCCGGATCTGCTCGCTTAAACATAAAATATTGTTAGCAATTAAGCTTTCAAAGCTTCCGCACCTCCTACAATTTCGAGGATCTCGGTAGTAATGGCCGCCTGACGCGTACGGTTGTAAACAAGCTTCAGTTCCTTCAAGAGTTCCTGGGCATTTTCCGTAGCCTTATCCATGGCTGTCATACGCGCACCTTGTTCTGATGCGTTGGATTCCAATATAGCTCTGTAAAGCTGTATTTTCAACGATTTTGGGATCAACTCGGTAAGAATTTCCTCTTCTGTCGGTTGGAAAATATAGGTTACTTCCGTTTGTTTATGGTTGGAAGGAACATTATCAGATACAATAGGCAAATAAGGATCTGTATGGATGATTTGGGTAGCAACGTTTTTAAATTCGTTGTAAACCAATTCAATAGCATCGTAACGTGCTTCAGTGAAATCATTCATGATTTCCTCAGCAGCTTGCTTAACGGACACGAAGTTTAATCGGGTAAACAAATCCATATAGGTTGTATTTACCTTAAATCCTCTTCTCGTAAAGGATTCAGCTCCTTTTTTTCCAATGGCAAATATTTCAACATCACCTTTTGCGGCTTGTGTTGTATATTTTTCTTCAATAAGCGCCAAAGTAGCTTTTACAATATTGGTGTTAAAAGCGCCGCACAAACCACGGTCAGAAGTCACAACGATGATCAAAACTTTTTCAACAGGACGAGCTGCTTTTAGCGGGCTATCTGTTGCACTCTCTGCTCCTGCCGAAACGGTAGCGAGCATATCTCCCAGCTTTTGTGCGTAAGGGCGCATCTGAATAATATTATCCTGAGCCCGGCGCAGTTTCGCTGCGGCCACCATTTTCATGGCCTTCGTAATTTGTTGGGTAGAATTAACCGAAACAATCCGGTTACGTACTTCTTTTAAACTTGCCATTGTTTATTTTACAATTAAAGCTTCTTCGATTGGTTTCTACGTGATCTTATTAATCACAAGAAATTCTATCAATGTATAAGGCAATTTATCTATAAGTTTTACGAAGCCATAAGCTGCCGCCCCTTCCATGGTTAACATAATTAGGCATGTTATTCACGAGCCAATCCTTATGAAACGTTTGAATGAAATCATTCTGAAACACAAACTCGTATTTCGTTTGATTCATCAGGAACGCCCTGATAAGATAAATCTCATTCCAGCCGAATCGTCCGTTTCCATAAATAACCCACTCTTTTGGATATTCAAATGGGTAAAAGATATCATGAATATGGATAATTACACCTGGTTTTAATCTTGGGAAAATATCGAACAAAAAATAATTAACATCGCTTCCTGTTTTTGAAACATGGGAGGAGTCTATAAAAAGAATGTCGTTTTCTCCAAGCTTTTCAAAAGTCTCAACCGGAACGTCCTGTAAGTTTTTGACCACTATTTCACAGTTGCTACGATCTTCCACTTTAATTAACGAATACAATCTGTCGGGATAAGGCTCAATAAAAGTAAATTTCGTAGCCTTGTTTAAGAACAGATCGTTGGTATCCAACATCACCGCTGACGAAAATCCAGAACCTACTTCAATGACATGCTTTGGTTTTATATGCCGTAACATGCAAAATAACGTAGTGGCGTCAGCATGGATAAAGTACTTATTGTTGTAAAAGTAGCGGTATCCAGGTGTGTATTCGATGGGAAAAGAGATGTCTTTATAGTATTCAGAAGCAAACAGCTCCATCAACTCAACTTGCTTTTCCTCTTTTACATCTATATCGGATAAGGTTCTAGGTACATTGCCATACACCTGAGCCTCTCGATTCAAGATTTCTTTGGGAGACACAATGGGGCTATAAAAATGTCCGGCAGGAACTCGGGTTTTATATTTTCCAATCGAGCTAATGACCTTGGCCATTACCGGTATTCTTTTTAGCTTGTCTTTTAATGCGGGCATGCTGTGAGATCAAAAAGGTTACAACTACTCGTAATTCATTTCCCTCCTCAACCTATAATTTCTAAAATAGAAACTATCCTACGACCCTCACATCAAACCTATAAACACTAAAAGAAAACACTGCGTCAATTTATTCAAAATAGTAAAAAACTGGTTAAAAGCCGAAGCTTCTAACCAGTTGGGTATGCTTAGTATTTAGCTGCAAGTTCTTTTGCAACTTTCTCGATCACGTCAGTAACGCTGTTATCCAGTTTACCTGCGCGCAAACCAGCCAAAGTTTCTTTGTGCTGCATCGAAAGAATCGTAAGGAATTCTTTGTCAAATTCTTTTACACGCTCAACAGGGATTTTATCCAAAAGTCCTTTAGTTGAAGCATATACTGTTGCTACTTGTTGTTCAACAGGAACCGGAGCATATTGAGGTTGCTTCAATACTTCCTGGTTACGGCGACCTCTGTCAATCGCAAGTTTCGTAGCGGCATCAAGGTCAGAACCAAATTTAGCAAATGCTTCTAGTTCGCGGAATTGAGCCTGGTCAAGCTTAAGTGTACCAGAAACTTTCTTCATAGACTTGATCTGCGCGTTACCACCCACACGAGATACCGAAATACCTACGTTAATAGCAGGACGGATACCAGAGTTAAACAAGTTCGATTCCAAGAATATCTGTCCGTCGGTAATAGAAATTACGTTGGTTGGGATATAAGCAGAAACGTCACCCGCTTGTGTTTCGATAATTGGAAGTGCAGTTAATGAACCACCACCTTTAACAACGTCTTTCAACGATGGAGGAAGGTCATTCATGTTTTTAGCAATGCTATCATCCGCAATCACTTTTGCAGCACGCTCCAAAAGACGGCTGTGCAGGTAGAATACGTCCCCAGGATATGCTTCACGTCCCGGAGGGCGACGAAGTAGTAGAGAAACTTCACGGTATGAAACAGCTTGTTTTGAAAGGTCATCATAAACAACCAATGCAGGACGACCTGTATCACGGAAATATTCTCCAATGGCTGCACCTGTAAATGGAGCATAGAATTGCATTGGAGATGGGTCAGAAGCACCTGCTGCTACGATTACAGTGTAATCCATAGCACCATAACGGCGAAGTGTAGCTTCGATACCTTTGATGGTTGAAGCCTTCTGGCCACAAGCAACGTAGATACAGAATACAGGCTCTCCTTTTTCAAAATATTCTCTTTGATTAATAATGGTGTCAATAGCCACAGCTGTTTTACCAGTCTGGCGGTCACCAATAATTAATTCACGTTGTCCACGTCCGATAGGAATCATGGCGTCGATCGCCTTGATACCGGTTTGAAGAGGCTCAGTTACAGGTTGACGGAAAATAACCCCTGGTGCTTTACGCTCAAGTGGCATTTCGTACGTTTTTCCTTGGATAGGGCCGTTGCCATCGATTGGTTCTGCAAGCGTGTTAACAACACGTCCGATAATACCTTCACCCACTTTTACAGAAGCGATCTCCTTAGTACGCTTCACAGTGTCACCTTCTTTAATTTCACTTGAATCACCAAGCAAAACGGCACCGACATTGTCTTCTTCAAGGTTAAGAGCGAGAGCTTTTAAGCCGTTATCGAAAACAAGCAGCTCACCTGCTTGCACTTGCGAAAGGCCATAAATGCGGGCAACACCATCACCAACCTGAAGGACGGTTCCTACTTCTTCGAGTTCCGCTTCAGATTTAGCGCCTGCAAGTTGTTCTCGCAGGATGGCCGAAACTTCATCTGGTCTAACAGATACCATAGTATAATTGACTTATTTAGAGTATAGTAGTAAGATTTTGAAATCAGCCGCAAAGGTAGGTTATTATTTTGGTATATAAAGAATGTTTAATGCAAAAAACTATCACTTAAATTAGATTTTTCCAAGTTTTATTCAGGATAAGGGGTTTGAGATTAATTTACCGTCTATCAGGCAATATGAACGTTTTTAAAACTTTTTTAGGTACTAATTGTGTTTTTGTTGTAATTGAGTACGTTTAATATAAATATTGAATTAAAACCAAGGTTACCGACCATCTTTTAGCAGAATGTACAAATTAGAAAAAATGATTTTAGCAGGTGTTGTTTGTGGAATATTTGCAACTACACAAAGTTTCGCACAGGCACCGAAGAAACCCGCCACCCCAGTAAAAAAAGCAACAACAGCGAAGCCAGCGGCAAAACCAGTTGCCAAAGCAGCTGCCGCAACGCCGGTAATCTTAAAAACTGAAATGGATACCCTTTCCGCAGCGATTGGTATTAGCTTTTCTAGCTCAGTAGTTTCGCAGGGTATCGGTAACTTAAATACGGATGTATTAACAAAAACGATTGGTGCATCTTTGAAAGGAGAGCCGACGGTTCTTACTCCTGAGGCCGCTAATGCATTCCTTCAATCCTACTTTGAGAAAATTTCGGCTGCTAAGCAGAAGGAAATGGAAGAAAAAGGAGCTGTGGTTCGTGTAGAAGGTGAGAAGTTTTTGGAAGAAAACAAGAAGCGAGCAGGTGTGACGACTACCGCAAGCGGTTTGCAATATGAGATCATGAAGGCAGGGGAAGGTGCAAAACCCACCGCAACAGATAAAGTGAAGACGCATTATCATGGTACTTTAACCAATGGAACTGTATTTGATAGTTCGGTGGATCGCGGTGAGCCTGTTGAATTCCCGGTAAATGGCGTTATAAAAGGATGGACCGAGGCTTTACAATTAATGCCTGTAGGTTCTAAATGGAAGTTGTTTATTCCGTATCAGCTTGCTTATGGCGAACGTGCGGCAGGTCCTCAAATTCCACCATATTCGGCTTTGGTTTTCGAGGTCGAATTATTAGAAATAGTTAAATAGCCTATTCAACGATGAAGAAGTACTTAATAACGCTTATCCCGGTTGTGCTGTTAGGTTGGCAGCGCGGTCCTGTGCAGGAGAGAGGTACATACGTGGTTGCGGACTCAACTTCCGGAGCTGATATCAAACCTATTCCTTCTCAATACAAAGCGGAGGAATTAACGACTCGTATTTTGTCCAACTATCATTATAGGAAGACAAAGCTCGACGACACGTTGTCGGCGGTCATGTTTGATAGCTTTTTGGACGGTATTGACCACGGACGGTTGTACTATCTGGCCTCTGATATTGCGGAATTTAATAAGTACAAATATTCGTTTGACGATTATCTCATTAACAAGGAACTGGATGTGCCGTTCGAAATTTATAATGTTTTCAGAAAGCGTTATAAAGAACGCAGCGAGTACATTCAGGCATTGTTGAAGGAGAAGAAACCTTTCGATTTCAGTACAGACGAATCTATTAATACAGATCGTGAAAAAGCGGCCTGGGCAAAAGATGCGGAAGAGTTGAATGATACCTGGCGTAAATACTTAAAAAGCGAAGCCTTGGATTTAAAACTTTCCGGAAAGGCAGATTCGTCTATCGCAACTACTTTACGTGATCGATATAAAAACAGAGACCGTGCGTTAGCAAGGATTCGTACGGAACAGGTTTTTCAGATGTTCATGAATTCTTATGCCGAAGCGCTTGATCCACACACCAGCTACATGGCTCCAACGGCTGCCGACCGCTTTAAGCAGGATATGAGCCAGTCTTTGGAAGGTATTGGGGCTCTTTTGCAGGAAGAGGATAATTACATCAAAATCAAAGAGGTTATTCCTGGCGGTCCTGCGTTTAAAGGAAAGCAGCTCAAGAAAGAAGATAAAATCATTGGGGTTGCTCAGGGTGATGAAGGTAAAATTGTGGACATCGTAGGATGGTTTGTAGATGATGCTGTAAAGCTGATCAAAGGGCCAAAAGGTACGGTGGTACGTCTTCAGATTATTTCAGCGGACGCACTTCCAGGTACTCCGCCTAAGGAATACAGGTTGGTTCGGGAGAAAATTAAAATCGAAGAGCAGCGTGCTAAAAAAGAAATCGTTTCTATTAAGTCCGGAAAAAAAGACTATAAAATTGGGGTGATTGATATCCCACTTTTCTATCGTGACTTTGAAGGTGCGCAACAAAGAGAGAAGGAGTTTTCCAGTACAACGCGCGACGTTCAGAAGTTGATGGCAGAGTTGCAAACGGAAAATGTAGATGGAATCGTAATTGATCTTCGAAATAATGGGGGAGGTTCATTAACTGAAGCAATTTCGTTAACTGGCTTATTCATTAAAAATGGTCCGGTTGTTCAGGTTAAAGAAGGACAAGGAGAGGTGGATGTGCAATCGGATAATGATCCATCGGTAGCATATAGTGGTCCAATGGCTGTTATGGTGAATCGGTTTAGTGCCTCTGCTTCGGAGATTTTTGCAGCCGCTATACAGGACTATAAGCGCGGGATTGTAGTAGGAGAGCAAACGTATGGAAAAGGTACCGTTCAGACTTTGATCAATCTAAACCAATACGATCCTAAATATCGCGAACCACTGGGTGAAGCTAAATTGACAGTAGCTAAGTTTTATCGGATCAATGGCAGTAGTACGCAGTTAAAGGGTGTAATGCCTGATCTGGAACTTCCAACTGCATTTAAAGTAAATGAATACGGAGAAGGCTCACAACCAAGAGCATTGCCATGGGATCAGATCCCATCTTCTCGCTATGAAACGACGAATCATGTTAACGATAAGGTGATATCTCAACTCAAAGATAAGTATAGCCAGCGTTTGAAGTCGGATGAAGAACTTAAAACATTGGTGAAAACATTGGATGAGTTTAAGAAGGCTCGTGAGAATAAAATTGTATCCTTGCAAGAAGCTAAACGTAAAATTGAGCGAGAAGAAGCGGAAAAGAAACGCAAAGCGATGAAACAGCTTGGAGAAGATTCTGAAGAAGTGGAGGAAGATTTATCAGGGAAACCTGTAGAGGCTCCAAAAGAGGAGAAAAAGAAAAAGGATATTTATCTTAAAGAAACCGGTCGTATGCTGGTTGATTTGATTCAAATAGCCAAGGAACCGACGCTGGCAGGAGCCAAGAAAAAATAAGCGTATCTTATTTGCGTAGTGTGGATAGGTACATTCGTAAAAAGGGCAGATGAGCGAAACCTCATCTGCCCTTTTATATAAATGCTAATGGATTTTATTCCCATCCCCCACCCAAAGAGCGGTATAGTTCAATAAGTGCTAAGTACTGATCTGTCTGTACATTGGTGAGGGATATTTCGGCCTCTAGAACATTTTTTTGAGCCGTAATAATTTCAAGATATGTTGCATGACCAACACGGAAAAGTTCGGTAGATGTTGCTACCGCTTCTTGTAATACCGCTACCTCTTCTCGTTTTAAAGCCGTTATACTTTTAGAGTTTTCAATTTTATTTAAACTCGTACTCACTTCCTGAAAGCCATTCAGGATGGATTTGTTATAGTTATATAGAGACTCAAGACTTGCTGCCTCAGCTCTTTTTTGTCCTGCCTTGAGTGCCTTCCTATTCAACAAGGGCGCAGTTAATCCGCCCAGGGCATTGTAAGCAATAGAACCCGGGTTGAAAACTAAGTTGCTTTTAAAAGCATTAAACCCCAACATCGCCGTAATATTTAAGGACGGTAAAAAGGCAAGTCGCGCTGCTTGCTGATCTTCGTAATTCGCAAGCATTTCCAGTTCAGCCTGTTGTACGTCCGGACGTTGTCTGAGCATTTGAGTGGGTATACCTGCCTGCACCTGTGCAGGGAATGTTTGCTCCAGAGTGGTACTGCGTTTAATAGGTTGAGGGAAACGACCCAATAAAAGGTTCAATTCATTTTCGGCGGCAACAATACGCTGGTTGATGCTAAATTCCAGACTTTGGGTATTCAGTAATTGCGCTTGAAACTGATGAACGGCTAGCTCATTTGCTCTACCGGCTTCTTTTTGAATCTTTATGGTTTCAACAGCAGCTTGCTGCAAGTTGATGTTTTTTCTAATGATATCCAGCTCCGTATCCAGGTTCATCAACTCATAATACAAGGAAGCTACGTGAGCCACAAGTCCGGTCATGATTGTGCGACGGGCTTTGTCACTGGCTAAATAGCGGGTATATGCTGCCTTTTTTTGCGTTCTGAGTTTGCCCCAAATATCAACTTCCCACGAACTTCTCAATCCTGCGAAGTAATCTGGGAGAAAAGGTGCAGGTAATTTACGGTCATCATCAATATTGGTAGAAAAGTTGGTGTCATAATTACCCACACCATCCATGGTATAGTCTCCAAATTTTCTACCTCCGCCTGAGATTTCGGCACTTACCGAAGGAAGCATAACACCCCTAGCCAGCATAATATTGGAGTTAGCCATTTCAATTCTTTGAATGGCCATTTTTAAATCCAAATTATTCTGAACGGCAGTGTCGATGAGTGAAACCAGATTTTTGTCCGTAAAGAAGATATTTCGCTTTATTTGACCGATTCCACTTGAATCAGTAGATCCCGCATAAGATTCGGGCGTGCTAACAGCCGCCTTGTGCTGCACAGGTTGTGTTAACTTGCAACTGCTTACCAAAATGGTAGCAGCTGCAAGCAAAGGATAAATTTTATATGTTGCCATTAATTATTTAGGTCTTATGGATCATATGGGGTAGTCTCAAGTTTCTACTACCCATTTCAAGTTTTATGCCAAGGGAATGTCATGATTGACTGCTTCCGTCTTTGGTGTTTTTGGCTTGCTCATGCTGGCAAAGAGAACATATAAACCAGGGATAATGATTACCCCAAACAATGTTCCAATGATCATACCTCCGGCGGCACCAGTTCCGATAGAACGGTTACCAATTGCACCAGCTCCAGAGGCCATTACCAACGGTATAAGACCTGCCACAAATGCAAAAGAAGTCATCAAAATAGGACGAAGGCGCTCTTTTGCTCCATCCATGGCAGCTTGTAGAATTGTGCGACCTTCCTGTTGTCTTAGGATGGCAAATTCTACAATAAGAATGGCATTTTTACCCAAAAGACCGATCAGCATGACCAGCGACACCTGTGCATAAATGTTGTTTTCAAGACCCATTACTTTTAGCGCTAAGAATGCACCAAAAATACCAGCCGGTA
Source organism: uncultured Dyadobacter sp. (assembly GCA_937880795.1). Lineage (GTDB taxonomy): Bacteria > Bacteroidota > Bacteroidia > Cytophagales > Spirosomataceae > Dyadobacter. The sequence continues at coordinate 12,226 of CALGRQ010000206.1, forward strand.
AGGATAAAATTACGGCCAATGGCAGGATGAAACTTTCGTACTGCGCTGCAAGCAGCAAGTATACAAACAGAAGACAGATGGCGAATATAAAGACGGCCTGGTTGCCCGAAAGAATTTCTTCCCGCGTCATACCCGACCACTCGTAAGTGAAGCCTTTTGGGAGACTTGTTGCCGCTACACGTTCAACCGCCTTAATGGCATCACCACTACTGTAACCAGGTGCGGCATCACCGTTGATCATGGCTGAGGTAAACATGTTGTAACGCGTCAGCAATTCAGGACCATATACCCGCTCAAGTCTGATAAAAGTCGAGAAAGGAACAAGTTCTCCTCTGGAGTTTTTAACATATAGGGCGAGGATGTCCTCAGGATTTTTTCTGAAACTTGGGTCAGCCTGCACCATCACCTTATACATCTGACCAAATCGAATGAAGTTAGAAGCATACAAACTACCAATCAGCGTTTGTAGTGTAGACATGGCTACATCAACAGAAACCCCTTTTTTAGCGGCAATGTCGGCATCCACATGAATCATATATTGTGGGAAACTAGCATCAAAGCTACTGAACGCGTTAGCGATTTCTGGTGCGTTGATTAGATCTTTCACAAATTGATCCGTGATAGCTGCTGTTTTTTGCAAATCGTCGCTACCGGTTTTGTCCTGTACCCGTAGCTCGAAACCACTGGAATTACCAAAACCTGGAACTGTTGGAGGTGGGAAATACTGAACATCTGCATCGGTAATATGTTTCGTCTTACTTTGCAGTTCAGCAATTACGTCGTTTACAGATGCATCTCTCTGATCCCATGGCTTTAAGTTGATCATGGCCATACCATAGGAAGAACCTGCGGATTCAGTGATCAAACTATATCCTGATAGGGATGATACCGATTCAACCGATTTTAGCGTTGCGGCTACTTTTTGAATTTCGTCCAATACAGCCTCGGTTCTTTCTACTGTAGAAGCAACCGGAGTGGTGACGTTTACGTTAATAACTCCTTGGTCTTCAGTAGGAATAAACCCGGTCGGTAAAACTTTGTTTACACTAAATATACCAAAGCAGAAAACAGCCAATAGTCCAATGGTGATAACCCTTCTATTAATAATTAAGCCCAATAGCTTCTGATAGCGTTCTGAAAGTCGGTCGTAACCATTGTTGAATCCTCTAAAGAAACGATCCAATAGGTTGTTGGTTGGTGGCTGACCGTGGGTGTTTTTGAGCATCAACGCACAAAGCGCAGGGGTAAGCGTTAAGGCGTTAACCCCAGAGATAATAATCGCAATGGCCAGCGTAATCGAGAATTGGCGATAGAATACCCCAACCGGCCCTGACATAAACGCCGCAGGTATAAATACAGCTGACATGACCAGTGTTATCGCGATGATAGGGCCACTGATTTCCTTCATCGACTCAATGGTAGCCTGTCGAGCATCCAGATGTTTCTCGGCCATTTTAGCGTGTACCGCTTCCACGACCACAATGGCATCATCGACCACAATACCAATCGCAAGTACCAAGGCAAACAGGGTTAAAAGGTTGATCGAGAACCCAAAAATTTGCATGAAAGCAAAAGTTCCGACCAATGCCACCGGTACGGCAAGTGCAGGAATCAGTGTCGATCGGAAATCCTGCAGGAAAAGGAATACGATGATGATTACCAGTATAAATGCTTCTATAAGCGTTCTTACAACCTCCTTAATAGACGCATCCAGGAAACGTGATACGTCATAGGATACGAAGTAATCCATTCCAGGAGGGAATGTGGTAGCTTTTAATTCCGCAACCTTGTCCTTAATACTTGCAATAACCGCTTGCGCGTTAGAACCCGGGCGCTGCTTGATCATGATCGATGCCGAAGGCTTACCATTTGATTTGGAAGCCATGTCATATTCCAGAGTCCCAAATTCGATGTCTGCAACATCTTTTAGTTTAAGCATCGAACCATCCGGATTGGCTTTTAGTACGATATTTTCGTACTGAGCTGGCTCAAATAGTTTTCCGGTATATTTTAATACGTATTGTAACGCCTGAATTTCTCTTCCTGAACTTACACCTGTTTTACCAGGTGCGGCAACCACGTTTTGGTCGCGGATGGCAGCAACAACTTCTTCCGATGATACGTTGTAACTTACCATACGATCTGGTTTCAGCCATACACGCATGGAATAATCCTTGCTACCCATAATTTGGGCACGGCCAACACCGTCAATTCTCTTTAATTCTTTTAAGATGTTGATATCTGCGAAGTTGTATACAAAATCTTCACCTGCATTCGGGTCCGAACTCATAATGTCCAGATACATCAACATACTATTTACCTCTTTCTCGGTGGTAACACCCGCTTTAATCACTTCTTCTGGAAGCTCGTCAATAACGGTTTGAACCCTGTTTTGAACGTTAACAGCTGCCAAGTCGGGGTCTATACCCACGTTAAATGAAATGGTGATTGTTGTAACACCGTCGTTACCGGAGACACTGGTCATATAGGTCATGCCCGGAACACCATTGATGGCTCTTTCAAGGGGTACAGCAACCGCATCCACACACACTTCTGAGTTGGCACCCGTATAGGTGGCTGTTACAACTACAGAAGGAGGGACTATATCTGGAAATTGAGAAACCGGGAGGTTGGTCAGCGCCAAGAGTCCCAGTAATGTGATAAAAATTGAGATGACCAGTGATAGCACGGGCCTCTCTATAAATTTTTGAAACATAAATATTGATAGTACGGGTGAGTCAAGACCTAATTAGCGAGCGTTCACTGCTACCGAAGGCTTGGTTGACTGAAAATCGTTAGTAATGGTTTTAGGTTTGATGGTAGATCCTTCTTTTAATCCTTGAAGCCCTTCATAAACAATTGTTTCACCTTGTTTTAAACCATCTTTCACTACATAGAAATCTCCAAGCCTGGAGGTCACTGTGAAGCTTCTTGTTTTAACCGTATTATCCTTACTTAGTACATATACAAAATTCTTGTCCTGAATTTCAAAAGCAGATTTTTGTGGTACCAAAATGGCGTTATCTACTTTGTTGGTAAGACGAATAAGCCCCGTACTTCCGTGTTTTAGTAGTTTCTCCGAGTTCGAGAATTTAGCACGGAACGCAATAGAACCGGTACCTTCATCAAAAGCACCTTCCATGGTTTCGATCACTCCTTTATGTCTGAAAGTAGATCCATCTGCTAATTGTAGTTCTACCAAGGCAGACTGGTTGTCATCCTGCGTGCCTCTGGATTTTACATATTCCAGATATTCATTCTCAGAAACATTAAAGTACGTATAAATGTTTTTGGTATCCGAGAGGGTAGTTAGCAAGGTACCTTCATTGATCAAACTACCCGTTTTGTAAGGGATTTTATCCACGATACCATCAAATGGTGCACGGATTTGAGTCTGCGCCAAATGTAAAGCAGCGTTTGATTGCTCCGAACGTGCTTCTTCAATTTTTGCATTTACAGCGGCCAGCTTGGCTTCTGCAACTTCTACCTCTGTTTTAGAAATTACATTTTTTTCAACCAGCAGACGAACCCGCTTTAATTCTAATTCCGCACCTTTTGCTTCGGCAATGGCACTTTGTAAATTGGCCTTTGCTTTGGCTAAGTGGGATTCATATTCTTCGTTATTAATTCTAAAGAGTACTTGTCCCTTTCGTACTTCTTTTCCTTCATCCACATATACTTCTTCCAGGTATCCCTTCACACGTGCATAAATTTGTACGTTCTTAACGGCACGAATATCTCCTGCATACTTCCGTTGAAGTTCTACAGTAAGTGGTTTTAGCTCGGTAACCGGTATTGTTCTAACACTGTCTACCGTTTCGGTGGCATCCTTACTCTGTGTTGAACAACTGGTTGCGATTAGGCCCAGTAAAATATATACCGGCCAAATATGATTTTTCATGATTGGCAATTTTTTTAATGATCTGTTTCAATCTTACTATAAAAGTCGTGCCGAAAATGGCACATAGGGGAGGTGAGGACACGCCAAATTTTGTAGCTATATAGCTATATATAAATTATTTACGTGATTGCAACGAAGTTGTAATGAACGTAAAAACTACAATGGTCATATTGTCCCAAAAAACTTAGAATGGGTAGAAATGATGCAGGAAATTATAGTAATCCGGTAGAACCGAGATATCGAGGTAATTAGAACTCTTTCTCAGTGCTTTTCGCAAAAACTTAAAGCCTGGAATTAGTTCCATAAATTGAGAGGGAGCTGATTCAAACAAAATGAATCGGTAAGAAGAGTGCCTGTGACGTAATAGGTCGGTCAAGCTTTCTTTCCATTCACACTCGTTTGCCTGCACAATCGGTGCATCTTCTAAGCATTCCTCCGGACAAATTTCCAGATCTTCCAATAACTCCTGATTCGCGTCTGGTGCTTTTAAGAAAAGATTTGCGGTGATTCCTGGCTTATACGAGGCCCTGGACTGTTCGGCGAACAGCGTAAGTGCCATAATCTGTATAAGGCAAAAAAACCATACAAAACTTCTTTTAGTCATATAGTTAACGTATATCAGAACATCGAAAAATTCATATTTTTATAATGAATTCAAGATTTTTTGGGATTGTTGGATTGGAAATTTGATAGAAATTAGTAATACTTCAAATATAATAATTCAAATGAGCAATACAAAATGGTATCTGGTTGTAACTTCATATAAACTACTAAGCAGGTGTGTATCAATGAATGAAAAGAATTTGACCCTTCACGGTGGTGGTATAGAAGCTATTGAATGAAATTTTTTAAATAGAATGTCGGTTTGCGTTAATATACTATAACTATACTAGAGAGGATTCTATGAAATTACTACTCATCGAGGACGAGCCTAGTGTCATCTCGCTTATTCAAAGAAGCCTTTCTGCATCAGGGCATGAGATCACGGTGGCGATGGATGGTCAATCGGGACTCAATATGTCGCTTCAACACGATTTCGATGTGATCATTCTAGATTTGATGATACCAGTCATTAATGGTATGGAAGTTTGCCGCAAAATTCGTGAATCAAAAAATGCGACACCTATATTGATGCTCACTGCGCTTGGAACGACTGAAAACATCGTTTCAGGATTGGATGCCGGTGCAGACGACTACTTGACCAAACCATTTAAGCTTGCTGAATTGGAGGCCAGGATCAGAACGCTTACCCGACGCGCCAAGGAGCCCGAAAAGGAAAAGCAAACGACGGTGTATAGGATGGCAGATTTGGAAATGGATACCATAAGTAAAAGAGTTATGCGAAATGGGTACCCCATTGATTTAACGGCCACCGAATTTCGACTGCTCGAATTTTTGTTGACAAACCAGAATCGGGTATTGAATAGAATGGAGATTCTGGAAAACGTTTGGGATATTAACTTTAATTTGGGCACCAATGTAGTGGATGTTTATATCAATTATCTTAGGAAGAAGGTGGACAAAAATCACCCGGTAAAGTTAATTCACACCGTTTTTGGCATGGGATATGTGATGCGCCAGATGTATGAAGATTCAAAATAGAATAGCACTCATTTTTACCATTTTAACGGCGACCATCATTTTGTCGTTTAGTATTTTTATATTCACCTTTTCCAGGAAAAATATTGAAAATGGCTTTTTTCATCGGTTGGAGGTACGTTCCGATGTGATTGCCCATGCTTCGCTGGATGGAAATAAGTCAAAAGAGGCTATATACTACGATTTCAAAGAAAAACACTTAGAGGACCTTCCTAATGAGGAACATTTTGTAATTGGTGCGGGCGATGTAAACAAAGCCAACGAAATTAGAAACAAGTTACCGTTGCCCTCGTCTTTTTATGACAATATTATTAGAAAAGAACCCGCCCGGTATATTGCTAATGACACGTCTTATGTGGGTTTAAATATTGCGGATAATGGTAAAAATGTGATCATAGTATCACGCGCAGTAGACCTATATGGACAAGAAGAGTTGGATAATCTTAAAAACTTGCTCATCATCGGTTTTCTAATTGCAATGTTTTTTGTCTTCACGCTTGGAAAACTATTCTCATACCAGATTTTCACCCCCATCCGTCAAATTATTAGAAATGTGAAGGGGATTAGTGCTCATAATCTACATCAAAGATTGGTTGTGGATTCAGCACAGGATGAGATTGGAGATCTTTCCAATACGTTTAACGATATGCTCAACCGATTAGAAATTACCTTCGACATGCAACATAATTTCGTGAGTAACGCCTCTCATGAATTTCGCACACCATTGACGGTTATTAGCGGAGAGGCAGAATTGGGGTTATCCGGTCCGGAAGTTTCTGATCCAATTAAAGAGTCTTTTCAAGTCATATTAAGAGAGTCAGAAAAGTTGGAACATCTAACGGCCAGCATGTTGAGTTTGGCACAAACCGGCTTTGATGGAACGAAGGAGCAATGGGAAAAGATTCGAATTGATGAATTGATTCTATCTGTTAAAAGTGCAATTGACAACATGCATCCGGAAAACGAGGTGCGAATCGATTTTAGCGGATTGCCCGCCGATGAAGGCAAGTTAGAACTTAATGGAAATGAAACACTTTTAAAAGCGGCATTTACCAACATCGTACTAAATGGTTATAAGTATTCGGATAATAAATTGGTTGATGTTCGCATAGGATTTGAAATGAATCATATCGTTGTAGAAGTTACGGATCGTGGTATAGGCATTCCAGATAAAGAAATTGGTCAAATTTTTGTGCCTTTCTTCCGGGCATCCAACACATTAAGATACCAGGGTTACGGTATAGGCCTTCCTTTGGCCAATAACATTATTAAGATGCATCACGGTAGTATCTCCGTTCGTAGTAAGGTGGGGGAGGGTACTCGTTTTATCATTTTTCTACCTGTGTATATAGGGTAGTTCTTATCAAATCTTAATATCCTAATCTCATTTTAATAAATCGCTCATCATATTATAATTCTATTCTTAGTTAGGCCTAATCGGCCTGCTGTAACATTGCATTGTCAAAATTATTGATGCCAATACATTGTTAACCAAACGAATAGAGAGATATGAAAACAATAGTTATTCCAAGCGATTTTACTCTTGAATCAGTTCAGGTGGCAGAGGCCATTGTTAGAAATGAGCATGAACAGATAAGAATCGTGTTTACTCATTTATTCCACATTTCAGACGACATTCAGGATCTGCTCTTCTCGACTTATCGCAAAAAGGAGCACGAATACGTTTCGGCTAACTTCCAACGCGAGTTAAGCATGATTAAAAGTATTTATCCCCAATTAGCGGAGGTTAAAATTGAATTTTTCTACGGAGGAAGATTGGCTAGTTTCAAGCACTTTCTTGAATATCACGGTGCTGAGACAATTGGGTATTCTGAAAAATTGGGTGTGAATGCGCTCTGCAAAAGCAGTATTGATGCCCTCCCCATTATAAAGAAATGTGGGCTGCCGCTCGTCAATGCTGACCTCATAGCAGCAGGTACCTTCTCCCATGAAATGGCAACCCAATAAGCCATTGCATCCAATACTCACCTTTAACGATTTTTGATTATGCTACTGAAAAGGAATATTCCCATCAAGTATGTATTTGGGAAAATTAAGTATGAACTAGTGGCCGTAACGATTTATGGTGTATTCATCGAAGTGATGTATCATAATTTTCACCTGACCAGTATTTCGATTCCGATGACCATTCATACGGTTTTAGGAACAATTA
>CALGRQ010000207.1 GCA_937880795.1 uncultured Dyadobacter sp.
TCTGAACACTATATACCAACATATTGTCAAGCGCCCCAAATGGACTTTGCAGGTCAAAACCAAAGAACTTGATCTTCGATTTACGTCCCTCATTGATTACCCTAACGGTTTCCACTAATTCAACAAATTCTTCACATTCATAAGAATACAAACGGAAACTTTTAAGAATCGCTTTTAAATCGACTTCACCACCCGCCATATAATCATTTAATTTATCAACTTCCGTCATCGGAGCTTCAAGACCAATCTTATTAACTAAACTACTCTCTGCCAAGATTTTAATCAAGGATGTTCGTGCCTTAAAAAACTCAGATGTACCATGAGATTGCTCCCCAATTCCAAGAATAGTAAAATTGCCAAAATCAATCGACTTACCCGCCTTCTTGACTTCGTCATCGCTTCCTGACAGAAAATTCTGTGTAATTTCAATGGAGTTCGTCGTTATTATACTCTCGAACGGTTGAGCTTTTGAAATTGATACAAACAATAACCAAGCAATAAAATGGTATACAACGGATGATTTCATATTGTATATGTGTGAGATTAAATAAGAAAATTAAATATATAAATATAATTAATATAAAATGACAATTTTCACAATCTCTCAAACCCGTTCTTTTATTATGCGCGAGTCATATTCAATCCATCTCCTTGGTCAACATCTTCACCGCCAGAACATGCTTGCATACCCCTCTTTTGTCCTGATAAGCGGTATACCATTCGCAAGTACAACGCCCTTGACCACCATCTATAACCACTTTATGGAAAACGCCAGAGCCTTTTACTTTTGCTTCAACATAATCGGCACGCTGTTCTACAATTTCAATATCCGCATTGTCGATTAATTTTTTGGCATTTTTAAGTCTGGGGTTCAGGCTTAATATCCTTTCCGTTTTAAAAGGTAATCTACGGTAGAAGTGCTGGTTGTCATGCAAATCGTAGCCAAGTAATCCCATCGAAGACAAACTTGCCGTAAGCGTATCCATCGTCGAGAAGTTAATATCATTTTCAATCGAAAGCATGGTCGGATCGAAGGTTTCGTTCGATTTTAGCAAGCTGTTTAGCCCGTATATATACTCCTGAGGAACCTGTTCCACCATATTATCCAATGCTTTCCCTTCACCCGAAAATCCACGGTAGGAATCAGGAGAAAAAGCCATCATCAAGCGCATTTTTCCAAATTCCGCCACGACTGCACACGTCTCGCGATCCAGTGACTGGTAAATTTCCAGTCCGTTAGCCAAAGGCAAAATTCCTTCAAGTAATCGGAGACGGGCAACTCCACCAATCCGTACCGAACCGGGAATTGCAATGGCTGAAAAAATATATTTTCAGGCTCTACTTGCAATATGAAAGTCGCCTTTAACATTCCCTTTTGGCACACCCTGAAAAAGCTGAATACTTTGTAGTTTATTTAAATCATATACCTTTTCCATGTCTGCCAGGTACAACTGTACACTGGTAAGGCCTTTAATCCAGCGTATTGGCAGGGCAACTTTCTTTTCGATCACTTTTGCCTTTTCGGTTGATACTCGCACCTCGTTCTGGCCCACAGCCAATACTACCTTTTCATTCTTTTGTATAGCATTTAAAGCATTCAACATTGGCTCGTTAAAGTCTACATTGGTGGTTCCGCTCGCGATAAATTCTCCGTCCACGGCATCGGGTAGCATATCCAGTCGAACATATACACCGTTGCAGGAAGAAAAACCCTCAAACCTGAGACGCTCGGCTCCGGCAGAAACGATGGGATCCCGAAGCGACGCAGGGACCGGACCAAAACTGGAACGAACTACTTTGGAAATAGTAGTCCAACACTTGGCCGTTACATAGGGCTCAACCAAGCTCCCCCAGAAAAAACAGGGAATATTGTTCACTTCCTCAATTTCGGTTTGATGTGCCAACACCAGTTTATTTATTCCATTTTCCCGCTGTATAGCCGAAACACTTTTATAGTTGTATTCTAATTCTGCAAGCATAATTAATGTGTGCCATTTATAATATGAATGATATTTATAGTTCATTGGCAACTTTGTGGCATCAATTTATAAAAGCGCAGTTTCTATGCCACAAGGTCGCTAATACACTAATTTGATCTGGGGTAACTAAAACAATTCTCTAACTCAGCGGAGTATAAGTTTTTACTTTATCTACACATTCTTATAGTTCAATTTGTTGCCCACAAACTTAGTTTTTAGCATTTTAAAATTTGTTTCACCACCGTTTTAAGAGCTGCGTATTGTTCCAACTCCGTCATTTTTCCTACCAGTTTCGCATCCGGTTTCGACTGCGTTTTCATCAGTAAATCGACATAAAATTCCAGTAATTTTTTAAAATTGACCGGAAGTTTTTCCTTCCCATTAAAATTCAAAATCAGCGCATCCAAGAACATAATAAGGGCCGAATTATGGAGAGATGAAACATCCCGAACACCAGCAATCGTATCCAAGAAACGTTGAACCGGAGCATAATTTTCAGATATCAAATACCCGACCAAAGCGCCAAGCTCCTGGATTGCAATTCGCTTGTGTTCAATCAGGAATATCAATATTTCAGTTGCGTACGATCTTGTTTTTATATTTTTATTAAACAAACTACAACCCAAAACAAGCATTGAAGTTTCCGTAAAAACAAACTCTGGCTGCCCGGTTATATACAAAAAGGCATTGAGCTCATCGCTCCCCTCATCAGGATTTTGACATGTATACCGTAGAAGCACCGAAGCCAGGGCCTGATCATTTTGAGGCATTATACTGTGCCAGAACAACACATCTCCAAGGCTCAAAAATTGGTAGACATATTGATTTTTCTGTCGCTCGTAAATATCAAGACTATATAGTAGGTTCTTGGGCTTATTCCAGACACCGCTCGGTAGCTCAGCTACCAACTCCCGATAAAAAACCTCCTCAGTGGATTGCGTTTGATAATTTCGGTATTCATTTTTCTTTGTAACCACCTTCCCTACGGGAATAAACTCTGACACCACATTGGGTATCTTGCCTAGTGCGGTTTCTTCAAACTCGGGAAAATAACCGGAAGGATTATATGTACGGGCGGCAACAGCCCACATGGCATGGTTCACAGAATGATCAGATGTACCACCTTTCAATATTTTCTTAAAAAAGGAATCCTCACGCAAATCTATTTTGTCGTCCACTCCTAGCGCGAACCGTATTAAGCTTCGCGTTTCTTTATCGAGTTGATCACAAAGCTTTACGGCTTCTTGGATTTCCTCCCGTGGCATCCGGCTGATGGCAATGGTTAAATCCAACGGATCTATATCCCACTCATTATTCTTATAGGCAATGAGCCGTTCAACCAAAACAACAGGTGCAACCCAATGAGGAGCATGGCTTGGAAAACACAACAGAGGCAACGTGGATTGGGCTGCCAGCTTTTTTTGAACTTCGGCAAATAAGTCAATCGCGCGTTGTACAACCTGTGATGCGCTCGACATCCACGATGGTGCACTATACGTTCCTCTTTTCTTTTCTATCAGGAAACCCAATGTACCTGCAACAATATTTTTAAAACTTGACGGGAAATATGAATTTTGAAGTTGTTTGCTATAAGATTTAAGCTGCTCAACGGCATCTTCCGGAAATAAATCTTGCTGGGTAACAAATGCATTGATCAATCTCTCAGCAACAATTACGTCATTAGAGCTAATAAATTCGCCAAATAGAAAAACGATTTCATTCCAATCGCTTAGGGGGACAACGCGATTTTCATCTAACAAATATTGCCTTTTATACGCCACACACGCGTACTTTTCAAGTTCTTCACCAACGAGATGGTGATCATTTTCCAATTGTAACAAAGCCGACATCTGGACCATTACATTTCCCTGCATTTGCGGTAAATACATTTCCAGTTTCCCGGTCAGCTCTGTATCGTTAAGGTCGATCACCTTTTCCAGTGTTTTGAAAGCACGCTCCTGTAAAGTCAGATCCGGAATTACAAATACATCAGCAGTAAGAAGAGCGACTTGCGGCCTCCATTCTGGATTTGTTTTGACAATTTTATCAAAAATGCCCAATAAGGATTTCAACCCGCCTTTACAATCAACGCGCATCATTACCGGCTCTACCCATTCCAGAAAAATTTGGTGGTCAAAATTTGGCTCCGCGTATATGCTCTTAATCAAATCAATACCAAAATTGACCACAACCCCGAGTGACGCATGCAGACAGTTAAAAATACTGCTTTGGAAAATTACAAGTTCGGCTGCTTGCGGCTTGCAATCGGCAAGTCGCTTTCTAAAAAACGACCGCAAATTTCCATTCCACTCCTTCGTTTGTACTTGTATACAATTCTCTATAAACCACAGTCGATCTATTTTGTTCTCTTCCAAAAGTCGGTTATAGATCAGCTCCCATATGATAATTCCTTCATAAATTTTCACCCCTGGTTTTGGAAATGCCTGGGTATGAAGCGCCGTTTCGTAGTTGAACAATTGAGGTATATCCCGGCTAATTGCCACCTCATCGCCAACCAAATAATCTATAAAGTCGTAACCACTTGAATTGCCTTTTCGATTATAGCTATGATACCGGGCAAGCACTTTGGCAAAGAGTTCTGGTTCATAGGCAATCAGTCCATCTTCTTCCAGCTTTCTCAGACTTTCATACTCGAAAGTAATCCATTCATTTTTATCTAATTTATCCAGAAGAAAGGCATTAATCCACGCAGGTTTTGCCCACTTTACAATGCTATAAGCAAAATCATTATCAACCTGACTGAGGTAACCAAATGCCTCATCCCAAGGAGTAATTTCCTTTTCGTTAAACAATGCAATGGCGCTCAATACAATAATGTCTCTATGCTTCTCCGTGCCACGCATACCCCAGGAATATGCATCCTTACCTTTTGGTTTAAACTCTGGTTCAGCCGACAAATCAATATAGGATAGCCAATAGGTTTTCTGCTTTCTGATCTGTTTTTTTACCGCTTCCGTGCTTCCTTTTACTCGGTTTTCTAAAAATGGAAGCAATGCTGCTGTATTTGTAGTTCTAACGATCTCGGCATATTCATCCAAAACAGCTTGTAAGTCTGACTCTTTTTCCGTTTTTGGCTTTGAAGTAAAAGCACTTACCTCCCCATTTTCCGAATATCCTTTTCTGGTTTTTTCCGCAACGAGCTTTTCAGCCTCCTTCAGGCACCTCGCTTCATCTTCAAATGTTTTTGTCTGACTTTGCCCGTTGGTGCCATTTCTACCGTATGTTACTGTAAAAGAATTCCCCTTCGTTTCAATTTCCCAGAATTTATCTGAGCTATCGTTAATGTATTCTAAATGTACTTTCATGTGTGTGCACTACTTACTTCAGGTTTAGTTTTTAAGACAATAGGTCTAATTACACAGTATTATATTTTTGTCTGTGCTATATATGCATTTCAATTAAAATCATTTTAGGAAATTGGTGGGATATAATATGCCAAAGCCTCTTTGACCTGCTCTGCTATTCGGTTTCTTATATTTTTTGGGCCCAACACTTTAATACGAGCACCGAAGCCCAACAACTCTCTTTCCAACTCAAAATTAGGAATCACCTTAATCATGAATACTTTGCCATCATCGTCAACACTTAATATTCGTTGTGAATGATGTAGGGGTTTCGTTTCCACATAGGGCGCATTTTTGTGATCCATCCAAAACACCACTGGTACCGCACGTTGTCCCTGGTTTTTGGTGACGCCAATTACATCGGTATAAAAGGTAGCTAGATCCATTGTTTCATTTTCCTTAAAAGACTCCTGTTTGTCTACATCCAGCGCATGAAAGCGATCCAGCGCCAAAGTCAGTACCGGTGATTTACGCTGATGCGACTGCCCCAAAACAAACCAACGATTACGGTATTCCTTCAATAAATAAGGACTGAAACAAAAAGTGCTGGCTTGTCGAGCTTTAAAAGATTGATAAGTGATACACAGAACCGTTTTTGATACAATAGCCTTCCTGATTCCCTCTATAAATTCTAATCCTTTCAGGTTATCATTTTTCTCAAAATCGACCACTGGCGAGGTTTGTGTTTTTTGCGCATAAATCTTATCCTCCAATTTGCTCACCATTTCCGTAAGGTCCGAAAAATGATTAAACCCTTTAAATTGTTTCAGCAAATCGGTCACCTCGCCTAGTACCTTCAAATCCTGATAACTGAGTGGTATATTGGTAATGCTGTAATCCTTATCTGCATAGGTGTAGTATTTTTTATCCACCACCACTATTGGTGCTTCGTAACCAAGCTTATCGCTACGCATCATTTCAATATCTGCCTGCACCGATCTCCGACTTACACCTTTGTCTATTCCTTCATATTCATACAAAGCTTCGGAACATGCCTCTATCAGATCATCCAGCGTCCATTTCCGGAAACGGTTTTGAAGACAATTATCAATGGTTCGGTATCGGATGAGTGCGTTACGATTTACAGGCATGGGTATTTATTTTTTTGTAAAATATTAAATTATTTTCAACTGCGCAAAAAGACTGCGTAGTTGACTGATTCCTTTGTAATGTCAAACAAGATATATGTCATGGAAAAGGAAAAAATAAGCAATGGAGAATTAGGGGCACTTGGTATAAACGATCTGGAATTATTGGTCGCTTTCAGCAGGGTTGCAAACGGACTTTTACAACATGAGGTTATGGACAAGCCCAGCATCTTGGCCAATCTGGAAGCGATGATTGAGGATCCAACAACCTATTCATCAAACCGACATGGCAAATTCAAAAATCTTGCCGACAGGATTATACAACTCCGAAAAGAAGGAAAATTTATAAAGCAATCCCGAACGGTACAGGAGCTAAAAAAGGAATTGATGAACTTCCCTGTGTACGGTGCTGAGCATATAGAAGTGGGCGCTTTGACGCAAATGAAGACCGCCATTCAACTTCCTATTGCCGTCGCAGGCGCATTAATGCCCGACGCGCATCAAGGATATGGGCTACCAATCGGCGGTGTGTTGGCAACGCAACCGGACACCATCATCCCCTATGCAGTGGGAGTGGACATTGCCTGTCGTATGTGTTTGAGCATATTTGATTTACCGGCCCATTGGATTAATAGAGAAAAATCGACACTCCAACGTTTGCTTATGGAGCACACCCATTTCGGTATGGGTTCTACTACCAAAAAGCACTATGACACGACCCTTTTCGACCGACCAGAATGGGATGCCTTTAAAACCGTTAGAGCACTCAAAGACAAAGCATTTGCCCAATTGGGGACGTCGGGAACAGGTAATCATTTTGTTGAATGGGGCGAATTAAATGTTCAAGAGGGTGCTCTGTTGAGTATACCGGCTGGAAATTACCTGGCTCTGTTATCACACTCCGGATCCAGAGGATTTGGTGCCAACATTGCCAATACCTATTCTGGAATTGCCATGCAAAAGACCCAGCTTCCGAAAGAGGCAAGACACTTGGCCTGGCTAGATATGAATACCGACGAGGGACAAGAATATTGGCTGGCTATGAATTTGGCAGGAGATTATGCTTCGGCCAACCACCATGAGATTCATAACAAAATTGCCAAAGCCATGGGTTTATATCCTGAAATGCGTATAGAAAACCACCACAACTTTGCCTGGAAAGAAAAACTAGCTGACGGAACGGATGTTATGGTGCATAGAAAAGGTGCGACACCCGCGGGGACAGGAGTTTTAGGAATTATTCCCGGATCGATGAGTACACCTGGATTTGTAGTACGTGGGAAAGGAAATGAGACTTCCATCAACT
>CALGRQ010000208.1 GCA_937880795.1 uncultured Dyadobacter sp.
TGGTGTTGGCTGTTTTAGGATTGCTCGGTTTACTCACTGCGTTTGGTATTGGTAGTGCAGCATTGGGAGCCGGTATTGCAGCATATGGCAGTGGCTTTAACTTTTATACAGGCATTGCATTTGCGGCAATAACAATGGTTTTGTATATCATGGCATTTTCGCCACTACGCGAACGCAAGCGAGCAGGGTGGAATTTAATCTATTACGCATTGCTGCTTAATTTACTGGGAAATATTATTCAATTTAACCTTATAGGTGCCATTGTAGGAGCCGTCATAGGATTTTGGATTTTGTTTCAAGTGCGAGATAAGTATGTCATTTGAGTATACGCCAAGATCTAGCAACGAGCGAGCCGGAATATCCGCTCGCTTTTTGTTTTATACCATTAATCCGTTTTACGCGGCATTTATACCACTTCCTTTTGCATAACCTAAGATACTTTGCATCTTTGAGTGAAGTTAAAATGACCTCATTCGCTGTTGAATGAACCTGTTTACCATCTCTAAAATTAGTTTTCTCTAACGGAGTGATATGAATATTATTGAAGTACAACACGTTACCAAGGAATACGCAAATCACAAAGCGTTGGATGATGTCAGTATTAATATCCCGAAAGGGTGCATTTTTGGTCTGCTGGGACCCAATGGGGCGGGGAAAACGTCTTTAATACGTATAATCAATCAGATTACTGGCCCAGATGCCGGACAAATTTTGTTTGACGGGCAGTTGTTAGATCAAAGCCATATATCGCGCATAGGTTACTTGCCGGAAGAGCGGGGGCTATATAAAAAGATGAAAGTAGGCGAGCAATTGCTATATCTGGCTCAGCTGAAAGGCTTATCTCAAAAGGAAGCGATGGACAAACTGAAAACCTGGTTTGTAAAGTTTGATATTAAAACCTGGTGGGATAAAACGGTTTCGGACCTTTCGAAGGGCATGCAGCAGAAGGTGCAATTTGTATCCACCGTTTTGCACGAACCCGATTTGATTATTTTGGATGAACCTTTCTCAGGTTTTGACCCCATTAATGCCAATTTGATTCGGGATGAGATTCTGGAATTGAAGCAAAAAGGAAGTACCATCATTTTTTCTACACACCGTATGGAAACGGTGGAAGAGCTCTGTGATAATATTGCTTTGATCCACAAATCTAAAAAGGTTCTTGACGGCCCCAAACGCGAAATTAAGCAGCAATATAAAACCAATACATATTTTGTGGAGTATAGGGGAGAGTTGCGAATGGATGATAATCTATATGCCTTGGAAGGCGTCAGGGAGCTGGAAGAGGGTTACCAAAAGGCGAGTATACATTTACTGGGAGGAATTACCCCCAACCAGCTGCTAGGTGATTTGGTAAATCAGGTCGAAATTCGGTCGTTTGGGGAGAACATTCCAACTATGAGTGATATTTTTATGAAGGCGGTAAATGAAGTTCCGGAAGGATAATCGGGTTTGAAAGTCTTTTTAGACTGGCTGGACCGTAACACTTGATCTATCATTTTTTTGAGTCTGCCAACCGTATGCAAGTTTGGCAGACTTAAAAAATCTAAACATTAACTGAACAAGCAATGCGAAATATTTTCCTGGTTATTAAAAGAGAATACCTTGTGCGCGTGAAGAAAAAGTCGTTTGTGATTATGACGATTTTGGGGCCTCTACTTTTTGCCGTGTTCTATGCAGCAGTTATATGGATAGCAGTAGGCTCCGTTGAACTCAAGACCGTGCAGGTAGTGGATGAAAGCCATCTTTTTACCAACGAATTTAAGAATACCGAGTCATTAAAGTTTACTTACCTCTCTGCACCGATAGACTCTGCAAAAAAAGGATTTCAAACCAGTGGTGCTAATGCGCTTGTATATATTCCAAAAGACGTCATCAAAGAGCCTAAAAGCGTGCGGATATATGCGGCAAAGAACGTGAGTATGGAATTGAAATCGGGTATAGAGGATGTGATCGAAAAACAAATTGAGGAAATTAAATTATCGGAAGCAGGTATCACCCATAAAATACTGGAAGATTCCCGGGTAAGCGTAAAGTCCGAAACGATTAGTCTTAGCGAAACCGGAGAGAAAGCAAGTAGTTCCGGTGCGGCAACGGTCATTGGCGGCATTTGTGCATTTCTGATCTATATGTCGGTTTTTATATATGGTACCCAGGTGATGCGCGGTATTACGGAGGAGAAAACGAACCGGATTGTAGAGGTGATTATTTCATCTGTGAAGCCTTACCAGCTCATGATGGGTAAAATTATCGGGGTTGCTTTGGTAGGTTTAACACAGTTTATTCTCTGGATTTTTCTGACGGCCTCTCTTTCTTCTGTTGCCACCAGTTTTATGAGTGATAAAATGGCTAAGGAGGCAAAAACTGTTACTGAAATGCAGCAAGGTATGCCTGCCAACGGTATGCCTGGCGGTAATGTGCCTAATCCGGTGGAAGAGGTGATGGGGGCGCTTGGTAGCCTAAATATTCCATTAATCTTGTCTTGTTTTCTGTTTTATTATCTAGGTGGTTATTTGCTGTATAGTGCACTCTTTGGAGCAGTTGGGGCAGCTGTGGACAACGACGCGGATACGCAGCAGTTTATGTTACCGATTACTTTGCCGATTATTTTTTCCTTTGTATTTGCACAGTTTGTGCTTCGGGATCCCGATGGTAGTTTGGCATTTTGGACTTCCATCATACCTTTTACCTCGCCAATTATCATGATGGTCCGTATTCCGTTCGGAGTACCTGCGTGGGAATTGGCACTGTCTATGGTACTTCTGGTACTGGGCTTTATGGGCACAATCTGGCTAGCTGCACGCATTTACCGCGTTGGGATCTTGATGTATGGGAAAAAAGTGACGTACAAGGAGCTGGCGAAGTGGATATTTTATAAGTGAGAAGTTAAGGAGGTAGAAAAAGGAGTTATGAAGTTAAGGAGTTAAGAAGTTAAAAGGGGAGTTTGAGCGTAGCTCAAACTCCCCTTTTAACTGAAAGCTAACTTCCTATAACTACATAAGTCCTATAATTTCTTGGATTTAATAACTTCCCGTTTCCCGTTTCTTCATTACGATTAACACTTTTTAAGACAACCCAACCCTTGTGGTTGAGGTTATTTTGCTAATTTTGAACCGATCATTTAAAATACGTAGTGTTTTACGTATGGATTCATGCTCAATATGCAATTCAAATTTTACATTTTACATTCTAACTAATGACCCGTTTCAATCGTGCCAACAACCTTACGGGTTGGATTGTCTTCGCTATCGCGCTCATTACATACACGCTCACCGTCGAAAGAACGGCCAGCTTTTGGGATTGCGGCGAATTTATTGCCTGTGCTTACAAGTTACAGGTTCCGCACCCTCCGGGAGCGCCATTTTTCCTTCTTATAGGACGTATTTTCGCCCTTTTTGCGTTTGGTGACCTCACCAATGTCGCTTACTGGGTTAATATGGTATCGGTGCTTAGCTCGGCATTTACCATTCTTTTCTTATTCTGGACCATCACCCTGTTGGCTAGAAAAGTGATTGGTAAAGCGGATGACGAATTGACAACCGGTGATACAATCCTTTTGATGGGAGCGGGAATCATTGGGGCTTTGGCATATACCTGGTCAGATTCGTTCTGGTTTTCGGCGGTAGAAGCTGAGGTGTATGGAATGTCTTCGTTCTTTACGGCCATCGTGATCTGGGCTGTTTTCAAATGGGAACGTATCGAAAACCCTGCAGCTGAAAATCGCTATTTAATTTTTATAGCCTATCTGGTAGGTATTTCTATTGGAGTCCATTTGTTGAACCTGGTAACCATCCCAGCTTTGGCTTTGGTTTACTACTTTAAAAAATATCCTAAACCGACGGTTTTTGGAGGTATTGTTGCCTTTTTATGTGGTTTGGTGGTGTTGGGCATTATTAACTCAGCAATTATACCTGGCTTGCCAAGTGTTGCGGGTAAATTTGAGATCTTCTTTGTGAATTCCTTGGGCTTGCCTTACAAGTCAGGGGTGATTTTCTTTATCATTCTATTTATTGGTTCGTTGGTATGGGGAATTCGTTATTCTCACCAGAAAGGAAAAGTAATACTTAACACGGGATTACTTTCTCTGGCGTTTGTATTGGTAGGTTATGCCAGCTATTTGATGGTTTTGGTACGTGCTGAATATAATCCGCCGATTAATGAGAACAACCCGGACGACGTATTGAGCTTTGTATCTTACTTGAAAAGAGAACAGTATGGTAGTCGTCCATTGCTATATGGTCCATCATTTGTTTCGCGTCCAGTAAGTCAGAAACGTGGTGCGCCTATGTATCGCAAGCAGGATGGTAAATATGTAATCTACGACTACCGTCCTGAGTATGAATATGAGCCGGGTAGCAGCATGTTATTACCACGTATGTACAGTACGCAAGGTGGACATCCGCAGCTATACCAACAAATGACGGGACTGGCCGAAGGCCAAAAACCGACTATGGGGCATAACCTTTCGTTCATGTTCTCGTATCAGATCGGACATATGTATTGGCGTTATTTCTTGTGGAATTTTGTTGGACGGGAAAGTGATGAAGAAGGAGCAGGAAACTTGCTTCCATGGGATGCTGGGAAAAAGTATCCAACGCCTATAGCCAATAATAAGGCACATGATAACTATTTTATGTTACCATTTATCCTCGGTTTGTTAGGGATTGTGGTACTATATGCAAGAAGTAAAAAGGATCTTTTAATCCTTGCCCTCTTATTTATATTAACGGGTGTAGCGCTGGTTGTATATCTGAACTCACCGCCGACAGAGCCGCGTGAAAGGGATTATATTTATGTAGGATCCTTCTATATTTTCTGTATCTGGATTGGTTTCGGTGTCATTGCTATCGCCGATGCGATCAGTAAATTCGTAAAGGATGGAGCAACTCGTGCTGGGGTAGCTACGGCAGCTTGCTTGGTGGTTCCTGTGATGATGGGTGCCAAAGGTTGGGACAATCACAACCGTGCGAATAGATATCATTCTGTTGATTTTGCGAAGAACTTACTGAATTCGTGTGCTCCCAATGCCATATTGTTTACAGGTGGTGATAATGATACTTTCCCGTTGTGGTATGCACAGGAAGTAGAAGGATTCCGTACCGATGTTCGTGTTTGTAACCTGAGCTTGTTGGGTACCGACTGGTATATCGATCAGATGAAGCGTAAGACATACTTGTCCGAAGCACTTCCTATTTCTTTAGAAAAGGGTAACTATGCTTTCGGTAAGAATGACATTGTTCCTTTCTACGAAATACCAAGTGTGAAGGGTGGTATCAACCTGAAAGAATATATGGGCCTTGTAAAATCGGAAAGCAAAGCCATTCAGGTGCCATTGACCAGTGGAGACATGACTTCCATATTACCGTCTTCTGTATTGTTCTTGCCGGTAGATGCAGAGTCTGTGAAGAAAATGAATATCGTGAAGAGCGACCTGGTTCCGTTTATCAGCGACTCTATCAGCTGGACTATCGGAAAAGGAGATTTGTATAAGTCGGATCTGATTATGTTGGATATCATTGCAACCAACGATTGGAAACGCCCGATCTATTTCTCTTCTACATTGGGTGGATCAAGCTATCTGAACCTGAAAGAATACATGCAACTTGAAGGTTATGCATACCGTCTGCTTCCTGTACGTGTACCTGGTGCGCAGGATGGCTACGTGAACTCGGATGTGATGTATAAGAACATGATGACGAAAATGGAGTGGAGAGAATTGGATAACCCGAACTCGTATTACGACAATACGTATCTGGGTTCACCGGTTGCTACGGCACGTATTGCGTTCCTGCGTTTGGCTGGCCAGTTAATCGCTGATGGACGTAAGGATGAAGCCAAGAAGGCTATTGAAAGATCACTGTCTACTATGCCTGACAAGAGCATTCCATACGATAATTTCTCTGCCAATTTTATCGGAGTTTTGTTTGATTTGGGAGAGAATAAAAAGGCATTGGAAATTGCTGAAACCATGGCCACACGTTCTGATGAGGTATTGACCTGGGCCAAAGATAATGGCACCACCAAGCGTCGTGATAGTAATCTGTATCTATACATTATGCAGACCATCGTTCAGGAATGCCGCGAAGCGAAGCAAGAAGCTGCTGCTAAGAAGTATGAAGCCATATTCCAGAAACATTTGGCCGCATTTAATATGTACGGCGGGCAATAGGTTTACACCGAAACGTATCATACAAAACGGAGATCGCAGTGTTGCGGTCTCCGTTTTTTTGTGCCGGAGTTTTGCCAATGAAACCGGATAAGGCTCTGTTTTACATGTTGGTATGGCCTGTATATGATCCTGTTTTTAATGCGCTTTTCAGGAATAATACAATTTGTAATTAGTCGTATCTGAGATCAGATTGAATCTAGGAATGGATAATTTCTTGGCTGGTTTAATTGGTATTAAAATTATTTTAATTGTGGTTATTCATATTATTAATGTAAGTTAACAGGTGTATACTTAAAAAATTATATTTGCTCATTTTTATATATTTTAAAATATTTTACTTTTTAATTGATAAATAGTAAATAAATAAAATGTTTTTTTTCTTTATTGGGGAATAATTAGTCATTGTTTATTAAACCCAGTACAGTAATGAGAAAAAGTTTATTAATCTGGCTGCTCACATTGATCGTGGGCGCCGTCTATGTCTCCCCGGCTTATGCGCAGGATCGGCAGCTTACAGGTAAGGTCGTGGACGAGCAACAGGCGGCTCTTCCAGGAGTTAGTATTTTGTTGAAAGGAACCAGTAGAGGTACAACCACCGATGCGGAAGGAAAATATAGTATTTCCGTCCCAACGACCGGCGTTCTCATTTTTTCTTCGGTAGGTTATGCTTCTAAGGAGGTCCCATATAGCGCAACTGTAAGCAATATTGATGTGGATCTAGTTCCCGATGCACGTAGTCTGAATGAAGTAGTCGTAACGGCACTCGGTATTGAAAGGAAAGCAGAAAGTCTTACCTATTCGACGCAGGCTATAAAAGGTGCAGAATTGACTCGTGCCAAAGATCCTAACCCAATGAACAATTTGGTGGGTAAAATTTCTGGTATGCAGATCAACCGTAGTTCGTCTGGTGCGGGTGGATCTGTCAATATTATATTGAGAGGGATGAAGTCTAACCGTAGTAACCAGCCTCTGTATGTGGTCGACGGTTTACCGATTACCAACACCGCAGGTAGTGGTTCTGAAGGTGCATTTGGAGGTGGTACGGACCGTGGGGATATTTTAAGTACCCTCAATGCGGACGATATCGCAAGTATTAACGTACTGAAAGGTGCATCTGCTTCTGCGCTATATGGTAGCCAGGGAGCGAACGGTGCGATCATGATCACCACTAAAAAGGGTGCTGTTGGACGCACCAAAATTGATTTTTCTAGCAGTGCTACTTTTGACAAGCCTTTTTATCTTCCAAAGTTGCAATACACCTATGGACAGACACCAAATGACAAAGGTGGAACTTCTTATTCTGAGGAAAGCTGGGGTCCTAAGGGCAACTATAAAGACAATACCAAAGGGTTCTTCAACACAGGATCTACACTGATCAACAGCATTGGTTTAAGTGGTGGTAATGATAAGATGCAGAATTATTTCTCGTATTCAAACACGACAAATAAAGGTATTATGCCTACCAATAAGTTCAATCAACATACATTTTCGTTTAGAAACTCCACCAAGTTCCTTAATGACAAATTGTCTTTTGATGGCAACTTGATGTATTCTACCCAAAATGT
>CALGRQ010000209.1 GCA_937880795.1 uncultured Dyadobacter sp.
GCATCCAGACAAATCCTCCTTTCGGTCCGGATCATTTAAAATTTTAGAAAAGGCTGCACTGTGAACCGATAAACCTACGATTCCTATTTTTAAATCCCTGGCATTCTTAGCACCCCAGGTGATGGTGGAGGGGCCCATTAGACCCACACCAATCCCACCCGCCGCAATTTTTTTGACAAAATTCCGACGATCAAGCTTCTTGAACAATGTTGACATCTTACATTATTTAGCGTCCCACCATAACCTGGTACTGTTTTTATTCCCGCCTCTGCCCGCTAATTCTGGTAAAGTAAGCGCGGCGTTCACGGCTTGTTTGTTGTTGGCATACTCTCCATCTACAAACAATAAACGTCTGATCATTTGATTGGCCGGCACGTCCGGATTATCAGACTGAATACGTGGCAACAATTTCGGATAGCCTGTTCTTCTCATTTCTGCCCAAGCCTCCCAGCCATCAGGAAATAATCCAATCCATTTTTGCGTACCAATCTGTTCCAACTGTTTCTCTTTGGGGCCAGATGTCATAAATGCAACCGGTATATCCGAAACAGCGGGCGTATTCCACTGGTCTTTCAAAGGCTTAGGCGTGTTGATGCTTTTGAGGTAATTGGTAATATCCAAAGCCGTGGCCGACGTACGGGACGATATAGATACCTCAATCCCTTTTTCATACAATTCCTTGGCCGGCGCTCCCATATTCCATCCTTCTACTGCTCCCTCAGCACGTAAGAAATATACTTCTTCGGCACGCATTACCTGGTAAGGTGGATTGGATCCGCCGTCTTCCAGTCGCCACCATTTGGTGTCAATCTTAGAATTAGTGGCTACCATCACGGGGTTATCAATGCTGGCAATAGGCAATCCGTTTCGTATACCATGAAATTTGCTCCCATCGTTTCGGTTATCGGTTACTACCGGATTCCAGAAAGCATCCAGGCGAGGATCGTTAAAGCCTACCATTACGCTCTCCATGGTAGCGCTCATCCGCCAGTTGTCATAGTTGGCAATGTTACCCAGGTTATTCTTGGATAAATCATTCGTGAATACATTGGCATTGTCTCCGCTGGTGAGCATCACACCGGCTGCCACTGCTTTTTCAGCCTCAGACTTTGCCAATGCGGCATCCGCATACTTTACCCGCAGCGCCAGTCTCAAACGTAGTGAATTGGCGAAAGTCAGCCATTTGTTCACGTCGCCCGAATAAACCAGATCGTCGCGCTGAAAAACCATTTTACCTTTATTTTCCTTGAGAATTGCCACAGCTTCATCGAGGGTCTTGAAAAAACTTTTATAAATCACTTCCTGCGGATCATAGGGCACACTCGTGGCTCCATTTCCTACTTCCAGGTACGGTATAGGGCCGTAATAATCGGTTAACCGATGAAACGCCTGCACCTTCCAAACCTTGATGATCGCGTTTTGGACCGGAAAATTTTTATCGGCTGTGTATTTTTCTACAAAACTCAAATCCTTGGCTACGGATGTGTAAAATCCGGTAAAATTCGAGTTTGACCAACTCGCCACATCCACATACCGATCTGAATAAAAATTGGGGCGCAATAAAGTGAAGTATTGACTAAACAGATCGGCAAATAAGTTCTGGCTGATTTCATAGCCTGACATATTCATGGCATTGAACTGTGTGGTCGCAAAAACCTGACCGATATTCCCAATGTCCAGCTTATCGGACACCAATAAATTGGAAGGGGTATTGAGTTCCTCAAAAACATCCGTACAACTTCCGAAAACCATGCAAAAGCAAGCTATAATGGTAATTTTTATCTTTTTCATAATGCGAGTGGTTATTTAAAGTTTACACGAACATTAACCCCAATTGACCGTGTGGTTGGCAAGGTAAAGCTGGCATCGCTTTGGGTCGAATTATCTGCTCCTACGAATATCTCAGGGTCAAGGTATTTGGCTTTATTTGAGATAAAGAACAAATTGCGTCCTACCAGCGACAAGCTCACCGGATAACCGAAGATCCCCTT
The DNA here is from genome assembly GCA_937880795.1 of uncultured Dyadobacter sp. Taxonomy (GTDB): domain Bacteria; phylum Bacteroidota; class Bacteroidia; order Cytophagales; family Spirosomataceae; genus Dyadobacter. The sequence goes on from CALGRQ010000209.1 coordinate 1,992, forward strand.
AGGCAAATTGTAGCTCAATTGCGCCTCTCTTAACCTTATATTGGAAGCTTCGGACGTGTGTATTTCACCCACCAAACCCGCCGTCCGTCCACCACTTCCAATCCAGAAATCCTGCACATTGATGGGTATATCGTTCACCGCCCCATCCTTTTTCACAGCCTTTTCCTGGGTATAGAAGTCCTTGCCAAATACCAGTTTGCCATCACGCCCTGCCTCCGTCTCCTTGGTGGAACCATCTGCCGCCAGTACCGAATTGGCAAACGAAGAGATGAAACCGCCATGACGTATATCCACAAGAACACTCAAACTAAGTTGCTTATAGCGAAAGGTATTACGAATACCACCCAACCAGTCTGGCTCCGAGTTTCCAACAAATACGGTTTTACCCGTGGTGTACAACGGAATTCCATTGGCCCCTACGATGAC
>CALGRQ010000210.1 GCA_937880795.1 uncultured Dyadobacter sp.
AAGAAATGCTGAGACGCCCGGTCACCTTCAAAATTTGTGGTTAAAATGTCTGGCATGTTGATATACCCGCCTTTAACTTCACCTTGAATAAAGAAGTGTTTGAAAAAAGTAAAATTTAAGCCAGCTATTAAATTAAGCCCGTATCCTGCAATATGCCATTGATCATTACGGTCATAGTTCATCAGTTTAACGTCAGACTTAGGGTACATCAATCCGGCTCCTATACCTTCTACAATATTAATATCGACGTTTTTGATTTTTAATACTTTTTGATCAAGAATATTGTCCATCCGTCGTAATTCCAGATTGAGATAATTCAGGCCATTCGTATGTTCCAGTTGAAGGAAATCCTCAGTTAGTTTGATGTCATCGTTGTTATAAGTACCATCGTGAATGGCATTGGGACCTCCAATGTTGCCGCTGATTTTAACCGTCTGATTTTGCTGCATTACATATTTCATGTGGTCAAAGCCAAATGAAATGCTGTACTTCGGATTAAAGAAATATCCAACTCTGAAATTGTACTGCGGAATGGTAATTTTCGTTGGATTGAAATACCGCATGCTGAATGCGGTGGGACGATCCTTGGCTATAACTTTTTTAAGTTTAAAGTCATAGTCGTCACCTTTAAAACTGATGTCAGATTGTGTATAGGCACTTCTATTCCAACCCCATGAAATGAAGAATTTTCCTTTGTTGTTGGCTGTTGAATTGCTGTGAACGGATTGTGAATAGGTGTTGGATGCTTGGAAAGCCATAATGCCTCCCAGGAGAAGAGCTTTTAATTTCATTGGATGAAGTGTAAAATAATTCTGAAGGTTTTTTAATTTGTAATAGAATTAAATCAATATATAGATTACTAATTGGACTCGTAATTGAAACGATTTGCAAAATTAAGTAAACTTGATTTCACCCAATATTAGAAATAAGTTATAATTGAGTCAGTTATTGAAATCGTTATATATTTCGAGTGTATTGCCAAGTCCAAAAAAATAGCGGTAGCAGACTATGAAAGTCTGCTACCGCTTATGGTAATTGGTTGAAATGTTGATTTTGGAATGACCTCCCAGTACTAATTCAGAAAATGCGCAATTGCGTTTAGTATTTCATTACCTGATTTTGAGCGCTACTTGCAAAAGCCAGATCAATAACACGGCAAGTTCTTAATATTTCTTGTGGCTTAACGGCCAGTTCAGCGCCATTCACAATGGCGTCGTATACATTCTGGTAGAAGGGTGCATAATCTCCTTGCTCGCTTTCAATGACGCCTGTAAATTCGTCGCTATACAATTTGCCCCAACGGTCTTCTGGTTCTTTGCCCCAAGGCTGAGCAGTAGGCAGTACGTTTTGACGCAGTGTCTCTTCCTGCGGATCGAGGCCCCCCTTAATAAATGAACCTTTGGTTCCGTGAAGATTGTAGCGAAGGAAATTCTCGTATACCATCAGGCTGGATTTTACAATTACCAGCTTATCAGGATAGCCTAAACGTATATCAAAGTAATCATCAATTTCGCTACCAGGTCGTACAGATCGTATTTCGGCCGTTACGGTTTCAGGCTCTCCAAACAATACCAGCGCCTGGTCTATCAGGTGTGGGCCCAGGTTATAGAGGTTGCCACCAACCGGAACGCTTTTCTCCTTCCAGGACTCAGTGGGTACCACTGGTCTGAACCGATCGTATCGGCATTCATACTCAACAATATCGCCTAGCTTGTCTTCTGCAATTAATTTTTTAATGGTAAGAAAATCAGAATCCCAGCGACGGTTCTGATAAGCGGTCAGGATTAAACCTTTTTCTTCTGCCAGAGCAATTAATTGTTTTGCTTCTTCGGCTGTGGCTGAAAATGGTTTTTCTATCACCACATGCTTTCCATTTTCCAACGCATCCATGGCGTATATAAAATGGGTGTCGTTCGGCGTACAAATAAAGACCAGGTCGATTTCCGGGTCACTCAAAAGTTCATCCACCGATCTGGCATTTTCTATGGTAGGATCAAACTCCTGCGCTTCGTTTTTACTACGTTCTACGACTGTTTTAAGCTTAAAATTTGGATTGGTCGTTAAAAACGGCGAATGAAAATACCGGCCGGATAGTCCAAATCCAATTAAACCAACATTGAGAATTTTTGAAGACATATTTTTTGATAGATTGTGAATCTGGATTTAATGATACGAGTTGGTGTCAAAGATAGGCCAAAGGCAGCAAAAGAAGGACGCTATTATTAAGCCTTTTCCCATAGTTCCTTGGCTTTGGCTAAATCTCTTTTCATGGCGTCAAAAACTACTTTTTTGTCAACCGTAATTTTGTCAGCACCTACATCTGCTCCTCCCAAAGGATATTCCATATGCAGACATACCGGCACTTGTATTTTGTTTTGTTTAATAAATTTGAAATAGGTGTCAAAGTCTACCATGCCTTGCCCCAGTGGTACGTTATTGATTTTGCACTTCCCATTTTTATTCTCCCAGGTAGTATCTTTCAGGACAATCGTTTTGATGTGCGGTTTAATCAAATTTAGTCCGGTTTGCCAGGACAGTCCGCCCTCTACGGTGGCGTGTCGTATATCGTACTGTGCCCCCATATGTTTAAAATCTGACTTTTGGAGTATTTGCCAGATTTCGAACATCGATGCACCCACCATTCTGCCTGCGTGGTTTTGATAACAGCCTGTGATACCCAGTTTTTTATTGAGTTTGCTCAGTCCAGTCATTTTATCCGTGAACTCGCTGAGACTTTCAGGAATTGACTTGTTGTCGCTATAACGGAACCAGTTCATTCGGTAATATTGAAAGCCCAATTGAGCAGCTGTTTCCAATAATTTTTTGTCCACAGGATTTTGCGCATTTTCTACGGCAGTACAAAAGAGGGAGGGAGTCATACCCACTTTTTTCATGGCCTCCACAGCAAGCGGTAAATCTTGCTCTACTTTTTCAGGAAGGACATGTCCTTTTGGCCGAATGGTTAGGTCTATACCGTCGAATCCGAGTTCCTTGGCTACCTCAGACATATCCTGATAATTCAGAAACTGCAAGTGCTTCGAGAATATATGGATTTTTGGGAAAGGCATGTCAGCCGATGTGTTTTGGGCAAAAGAATCAGGAGAAACAAAAGGCAGCATACTCCCTGCCACAGCCGTATTGCGCAGAAAATTGCGCCGGGAAATCAATTCAGACATTTTACAGGCGGTTAATAATTATATAAGACGACATTTTGAGCGTCATAACCTTATTTTACAAAGATGCTTCATGGAATTCGCTGCCCCTACCGTTACCGGTTTGCGGACGAGCGGCTATATCCATAATCATGTAAAGAATTCACATTCTATTGATTTACTTACAGTGGCAGGAAAATCATCTCGTATATACCAAAGTAGAAAATGTATAGCGCTTCTTTATAATGATCAAAGTAAGCGATCTAAATCTACTCTATGGAAACTTTTGAAAAAATAAATCGTCGGGATTTTCTGAAGGCAGGCGCTGTCCTTTCTTCATTCTTTATTGTTCCTCGTCATGTGATGGGAGGGGTGGGGTATGTGGCACCGAGTGATAAAATTACATTGGGCTTTATAGGGTGTGGCCGGCAAAGTGGCGGTCTGCGTAATCGGTTTTTAGATACGCAGCAGGCTCAGATCGTAGCTGCTTCGGACGTTTACCGTATTAAGCAGGAAACTTTTGTGAATGCCACCAACAAATGGTATGCCGATAAATCGGGACAGGCTAAATACAAGTCGGCAGTAGGCATTGAAGATTTTAGAAATTTACTGGATAGGAAAGATATTGATGCCGTAGTAATTGCTTCGCCCGATCACTGGCATGCTTCTATGGCCGTACGTGCGGCAGAGGCAGGCAAGGACATATATTGTGAAAAGCCGCTTTCTTTAACCGTGAAGGAAGGGCGGGCCATGGTGAATGCCACCAGAAAACATAACCGGGTATTTCAAACAGGGAGTATGCAACGGTCGTCCAAGGAATTTAGACAGGCAGTAGAGTTGGTGAGAAGCGGAGCAATTGGTGAATTGAAAAAGATTTATGTCAATGTTGGTGGACCTCCAAAAGTGTGGGATTTACAGGAAGAAACATTGCCAGATGGATTGAACTGGGATTTATGGATGGGGCCAAACAGTGGAAGAGCCTTTAATAATGAGTTGGCTCCTGCCATGGATGCCAAATTCTGGCCCAGGTGGAGAGATTACCAGGAGTTTGGTGGAGGCGGCATGACGGATTGGGGGGCACATATGTTTGATATCGGGCAATGGGGAATGAATATGGATCACAGCGGACCCGTTGAATTGATATATACAGAGCCAACTCAGGGCTTGGTATATAAATATGAGAATGGGGTAGAGATGATACACCGACCCATCGAAGGTAGCAAGCAACATTGTCATTTTGTGGGCACCCAAGGTGAAGTTTGGGTGGCAAGAGGCGAATTAAAAACCACTCCCGAAACGCTATCTACCAAAATATTTAAAGATGGTGCTACTGGTGTTTATGCCAGCGATAATCATTATCAGGATTTTTTAACATCCATTCGTACCAGAAAGGCTCCTATATGCGATGTGGAAGTGGGGCATCGAACGGCATCCGTTTGTAACCTGGGTAATATTGTTTACCGACTGCAACGCTCGTTAAAGTGGAATCCTGACAAGGAAATATTTGTGAAAGATAAAGAGGCAGATAAGTTACTAGGGCGTGAAATGAGAAAGACGTGGCGTGTGTAACGCAGGTACTATCTATTGCGGTTGTTAATGGGTTAAACCGGCTTTTTGTTGCGGCTATATGAACAAATCTTAACAATTGTCTTAGACCGAATGGTTTTACTGTTTCCAAAATGTGGTAATTTTGCCGTATGGGTGTAGCAAATCAAATCATTCGATTTAAAGAACTGGAAGAGCTGGAGTCGGTTTCTTTACAATTACTGGAAATTGGACAACATATACCCGTATGGCTTTTTCAAGGTCATATGGGTGCTGGTAAAACTACTTTAATCAAGGCATTATGCAGGACTTTGGGGGTAGAAGCTACCGTGCACAGTCCTACATTTTCTTTGGTAAATGAATACCTGGGAGCAGATGGGCAAACGATATATCATTTTGATTTTTATAGAATTAAAGATGAGGTCGAGGCGTTGGATATCGGTATTGAGGAGTACTTCTATTCGGGTAGTTTTTGCTTTGTGGAGTGGCCAAGTAAGGTTGAAGGATTATGGCCCGAGCATTATTTGTTGATTGACCTGCAAATGGATGACAGGGGAGAGCGTGTATTGGCAGCTGAGGAAGTCGGAAAATCCTGACTTATAAAAAATTCATCAAACATCACTGAAAATTTGAGATTGAACCATGGCACAGCCTGAAATTACCGGTTTTAAGGAACTTGCGAAGCAGACGGAGTTGTACCCGCAAGAATCATTAATGGCAGTGAAAAAAAATCAGAACTCGTTACTGATCGGCTTGCCACGGGAGGTTTCTTTACAGGAAAATCGAATTGCGCTTACTCCAGATGCCGTTAGTATTTTGGTACGGAATGGCCATGAGGTGTGGGTAGAAAAGGATGCAGGTAAAGGGGCCAATTTGTCAGATCACGAATACAGTGAAGCAGGTGCGCGCATCGTATATAGTCCGGAAGAGGTATATAAGGCCAATTTAATTTTAAAGGTCGAGCCCCTGGTCGACGAGGAGTTTGGGTATATCAAGCCAGGTACAACACTCATTTCAGTACTAAACTTGCCGGCACTGGATAAAAGTTATTTTGAAAGGTTGAATCAGGCAAAAGTGACCGGTATTGGTTATGAACTTATCGAGGACAAGGTAGGTGGTAAGCCGATCATCCGCGCCATGGGTGAAATTGCGGGAAGTACGGTTTTGCTCATCGCTGCCGAATATTTGTCGACGCCAAATGGAGGGCGGGGCATCATTTTGGGAGGAATTACAGGAGTTCCGCCGACAAAAATTGTGATATTGGGAGCAGGGACCGTTGCAGAGTATGCTACCCGAGCGGCCATTAGTATGGGGGCTGATATTAAGGTTTTTGATAAGCACATATACCGATTGCAGCGATTAAAGTATGCCATCGGACAAAATTTATATACGTCCATTATTGATTCGGACACCCTGGGTGAAGCCATTAGTCGTGCGGATGTGGTGATTGGTACCATGCGCGCCGAAAATGGACTAAGTCCCTTGGTGGTTACCAAAGAGATGGTGTCGCAAATGAAGCCTGGTTCTGTCATTATCGATGTAAGTATCGATCAGGGGGGCTCATTTGAAACTTCTAAAATGACAACGCATAAGGAGCCTATATTCCGCTATAACGATGTCATTCATTATTGTGTACCCAATATTCCATCGCGCGTGGCGCACACGGCGAGCACTGCTTTAAGTAATGTTTTTCTGCCGTTTCTGCTACAAACGGGCACAATAGGAGGTATTGAGGAAATGATTTATGCCAATAGGTGGTTTATGAAAGGGGTTTATTGTCATAAAGGCACGCTTACCAATTCGCACATAGCACGTAGTTTTAACATGCGCTATAAGGATCTGACGCTTCTACTTGCGGCAAGAATGTAAGGTGCTATTGCCCTTAGACAGGCTCAGGTCAAATGGATGTAAATATTACGTTAAAGTTTATATATAAGGGGCTGGTTGCCAGCGATAGATAGTTAACAGCTAAAAAACAATGATTAATAATAGTAATGAAAATTCCCTGATGGATGATGCCAACTCACCTGAGTTGAATCGTAAGATGATGGGATTGGTGTCTGAGGATTTTATTAAAGTTTCGGATCAGTTAAAAGAGGCATCCTATCAGATTCGTAAAAGGGGGTTCTCCGACTTTCCAATATTTGTATTGGCCTATACCGAGGTAGAATTGGGAGCACTGCTGATTGGAGCAGGTGAAATTAATGAAAACCGATATAGCTATCGGGCCTCTTATATGCAGGATTTTGTAGATCGGAAGCTGATCGGAGAAGAGTCTGTGGAAGCATTTAAGGAAAATTATAAGAATGCAGACGAATATTGTTGCCTTTTTACGCTCCTGGGCGATTTTTCAGGGTTTATATACGTCCCTTATCCGGAAGACTAGTTACCGTTGAGTAGATATATGGGTCAGATGTTATTAATTGATTGAAAATCAATTATATTGGATGGTATATTGATGTTTTAATTTGTCAGCCAGCAATCATGGGACCTCAGCTACTATTCGAAAAGGAACTCGAATCCATATTCATTCAAAAGTTTCCTGCGTTTCCTGAAAACGTAAAAGAAGCCATTGCGCAG
>CALGRQ010000211.1 GCA_937880795.1 uncultured Dyadobacter sp.
GTAAACGACTATTTTGAATTGTTGCTTTTCTATGATCAACTTCGTGTGCGTTTAAAAGGTGGGTTTATTGCTCGGGAAGCTGTGCCTGCTTATGTTTTGCAAGGACTCAAAGGGTCATTTCTGAAAAGCAGAGGTGATATGCAGGAAGATAAACTGGTAGCGGGAGAAAAACCCAATACAACCGATTGGTGCACCGAACCTGTGGAAAAACAAGGGATTTTACATACAGAAATAGACGGTACGGTTGTATTGGGTTTTTCTCCCGGTACGGTTGTCAGAAAACAGATAGTTACAGAAAAGGGTAGTTATTTGGATTATTTTGATGGAGTATATCAGTCGATTGTAAATAATTTGCCTGAACCTGTAACCGCAGCGGATGGAGTGAATACGATGACTGTGCTTGAGGCGGCTATTCAAAGTGATGCTGAAAAGCGGGTGATCAACCTGTAAAAAGTTTTGATCTGGCCGGCACCTTAGCGTTTGGAGCCGGTCAGTCTATTATTTGGGATAATAATGCCGATTGACATTCCCGCGAAACTGGCTAATAAGCCATACAGAAGTGGTGGGTAAACAGTTTCTACTTTTACGCACGCTACCCACACCAAAAGGCCGGCAATCATAGATATAACGCAACCCACCTCATTGGTGTTTTTCCAATATAAGCCGGCTGCTAACGGTACAAAAAGAGACACCAGACTAAAAGCAGAAGATTCCGAGACAAGTTCAAAAATACTGTCTCCACCCGAGGCCATGAATATGGCAATTACGGTAATGAAGACAATACTGATTCGGATGATTCGAAGTAGTTGTTTGTCGGTTAATTCAGGCTTGAAAAATTTAACTATATTTTCACCCAGTACAGCAGCCGGAGCCATAATAGCGCTACTGGTGGTACTGAGTATAGCGGATACCAGCGCTCCGAAAAACAGTATTTGAAGGGGTAGGTTCATGTGTTTCATGATCATATTGGGGATGACCATTTGTCCGTCTGCATTGGTTTCTGCTGGATAAAGGTAATGCCCGCATAGTCCGATGAACAAGGGGAGAAGCGCCACGGTGAGATACATCAAGGAAGAGAGATATGTGGCTTTTACCGATATTTGAGCAGATTTGGCCGACATTACCCGCTGAAAAACATCTTGTTGGGGTATAGATCCAAGCCCTATGGTAATCCAGGCCGCGAGGTATTCCAGGTAATTTTTGAGACTGGGTTCCGGGTAAAACCTAAAGAAGTTTTTGGGGGCGGCATTGATGAGCGGAGTAAAACCTCCCACTTCCTGATACAAAACTACGGCAATGATGAGTAGGCCCAGGATGATCATGACGGTTTGAACAAAATCGGTTATTGAAATAGACCACATTCCACCCCATATGGTATACAAAACAACCACAAACGCGCTCAGTAAAATACATTCAGACAACGACCAGCCCAAGACTATTTGAAGTACAATGCCCATGGCAAGTAATTGAGCGGCTATCCAGCTGAAATAGGAAGGAATGATAAGAACTGCGGATATAAGCTCTGAGGTACGTCCGTAACGAACCCTGAAAAAATCACAAAAAGTGATGATGTTCATTTGATAGAATTTCTGGGCAAAAAACATTCCCACCAGAAACAGGCATAGTGCAGCGCCGAATGGATCCTCAATAATACCCAGTACACCATGTTTTATAAATTCGGCAGGAGCGCCCATGATGCTTTCTGAGCCAAACCACGTGGCAAATGTTGCCGATGCGGCCAATGTTAAAGGTAATTTTCTTCCTGCCAATACAAAGTCTGTGGTAGATTTCACCCTTTTAGAGGCCCACAAACCAATCGCTAAATTCAGCAAAAGATATATGATGATAGAGGCTGCAAGCATAGACGCCGTTGTCGGAATGATTTTCGGCTACAAACAAAGGTGGTGGAATGTCAGAAAACAAGCAGTCCGGTAAAAACCAGGTTTCCTTTTATAAAATGTTCGTTGGGACTGGCTAGATGTGGAAACCTAAAGGTAAAAAAGCCGGGAAGAACATTTTGTTCTATTCCCGGCTTTGGCATGAAACACTGATTGAAAATTTATCTTCGTCCGTATGTACGTCCATTCTGTCCGTAATGGTGGCCGTTGTTTCTACTGTTTCCGCGGTTGTAAGGTTTCATGCGCCGCTGTTCACGATACACCACGCGGGGAGGTGGTGGGGCGGGTCTCACAATAACGGTTCGTGGTGGCGGTCCATAGTATCGATGGCCGTATCCACGGTCATAACCGGGATGGTATACACAAGACGACAAACTGATGATGGCAATGAGTGTTATCGCAATGGCTATTCCTGTTCTGTGTTTCGACATGGCTGTTATAAATTTTTATAACCTTAAAACGGATCGCGGAAAGGAATAGTGTCGGCGAAATTTCAAACAAATGTTAATAACGGAATAATTATCCACATTAATGTGGATGAAAAAGTACTTGTTAAACTGTTGAAAATGGAATAAATGTGGATCAATATCGAGTTATCCACAGAAAAAGTGTGGATAACTAGGGGTAAAGGGTGTGGATAACTCAGTTTTGTGTGGATATGTCCGTTGAAACGGCTAGAAACAAAAACGTCAGGCAGGTTCATGTAATGTTGAGGAGAGGATGCTCGCTCAACCATAAACCTGCCTGACGAATTGATTAGAATCGTATTGTGTGACTTACGCTTCTACGTCATAAATCACTACTTTTTCCCATAGGTGCTTACACTCTTCTACGAACTTTGTATGAAGTGGGTGAACCTGGTATACATCGTGACCTGCTTCGTCATCAAAAACAAGAATCTCAGCGAAGTCATATGTAGCGTCGATAACCGGGCGGCGGGTTGATGCTGGGGTACCTATATAAACCGATTTGATGGATTCGATCGCTTCAAGCGATTTTATGCCAGTCAGGAGGGCCTGTCTAGCTTCTTCGTTGTCCTTTTCTTTCAGCCAAAAAAATACGTTGTGTACAAACATTATAAGGGTATTAAAAGTTAAAAATGATGATTGGATTGTAGGTATCAAACAAGTTTGAGTCCAACAATTTAGTGGTTTTCGTTGGAAAAGGCTGTGCAATCAGGAATTTACTTCCTGATTAGAGGCGTTTGAGTTTGTATTCATTTCAGGGGCATCCGGTACTTTATCCAGTTTGAAGGAGAAAGTGGTTCCTTTATCGGGTTTGGACATGACCGCAATTTTGGTATCATGTGCATTAAGGATGTGTTTTACGATAGCCAGTCCTAAGCCGGTACCGCCCCGTTCTTTGGATCGGCTTTTATCCACACGATAAAATCTTTCAAAGATACGATTCAGGTGCTCTTGTGGAATTCCGGGTCCATTGTCACGGATTGAAATCTCTATATGCTTTTTATTTTCTGTAAAATGTACAATCACTTTTCCATCATCATTACCATATTTAATGGCGTTTTCGATGAGATTTAGAAGGACTTGCTCCATGCGGTCCTGGTCGGCCATAGCCCAAACCTCACTGAGTTTGTCTGGTTTTATTTTTAAAGAGGTACGTCTTTTTGCGGCAATATTTTCAAGTCGACCAAATATGTTATTTGTCAATAAGCGAATGTCTACCGGTTTAAAAGTCATTTTGATATCCCCGGTTTCCATTTGAGATAGTACGAGTAAGTCTTTTACCAGTACATCCAGACTGTCCAGATTATTGGCTGCTTTTCGAAGGAATCGTTCACGTACGTGCTCATCGTCCATGGCGCCATCCAGTAGCGTATGTATAAAACCCTGTGCAGCGAAGATTGGTGTTTTAAATTCGTGAGAAACATCTGCCAGAAATTCTCTCCGGAACAATTCCAGCTTTTTGAGCTCGTCGATCTCCTTTTGTTTTTTCGTTACGTATACAAATATTTCATCGTTGATCGTCTTCATTGGGTTCGATTCCTGAATCAATTTTTTGCGAGGCGCCATATTGAAATCCCGCATTTTTAGCTTGTGGATTGTCCGATACATTTTGTTTACCTCCCGAAAAACAAGAATATCTACCGCGTATAGGACGAGAAAAAAAGAAGAGGCGAATGATGTAATGGCTCCGACAAAAAGCATACTGGTAGCGGTTCTGTCCACAAATGCCATGAAAGTGGTCGTGATCAGAGAGATAAGTAAGGCTAAAATAAATGCAATGAATCGGGGACTTAGGGACATGGACGATTTGGCTTTAGGTAGTCGATAATAGGCTACCTTTCAATATATATTACTTTATAAAACGAATATCTACAGAGACTCTGTTAGGGTATAAAGTTAACCATCTGTGGTAAGAAAAACGGGATTATTTCGTCGGATCGACTTTTGTTAATATTGCGGTAATATAAGGGAGCGTAGGAGAAGGGAATGAAGAACCAGGGAAGAAGGGAGGGAGTCAAGAATGCCTTAATTCTTGTTCCCTCCTTTGTTCTCCTTTTCCTAGAATCCTCCCCGGAATTTATAGGTGCTTGAAACCTTGTCGATGGCGACTATATAGGCTGCTATACGCAGTGATACTTTGTATTTTAAAGAGGTTTCATAGACTTTGTCAAACGAATCTTTCATAATACGGTCGGTGCGTCGGTTTACGCGTTCGAGTGTCCATTTGTAACCAATTCGGTTTTGAACCCACTCAAAATAGGATACGGTAACTCCTCCTGCGTTAGCCAGAATGTCTGGTACAACCATGATACCCTTGTCGTTGATGATATCGTCCGCTCCGAAAGAAGTAGGTCCATTAGCTCCTTCCACAATCATTTTAGCTTGTATGCTAGCTACATTTCTTCTGGTGATTACGTCTTCCTTAGCAGCGGGAACCAATACATCTACAGGCAAAGAAAAAATGTCGTCTCCAGAGATATGTTCGGCTTCGGTAAAACCCTCGAGTGAACCTTTGTTGTTATCTCTATATGCAATTGCGGCTGCTATATCAATGCCTTTGTCATTGTAATAGGCGCCAGAAATGTCACTAATGGCATGAATAGCCACGCCTCGTTCTTTCAGGAGAGAAGCTGCATGTGAGCCTACGTTACCAAACCCCTGCACCACAGCGGAGGCCCTATATGGATTAATACGTAACTTTTCCATACCCGCCAAGGCAGAAACCATTACACCACGTCCGGTTGCTTCGGTACGACCGAGAGATCCGCCGAGTACCAATGGTTTTCCGGTTACTACGGCAGGAATCGTCATACCTTTTGCTTTCGAGTATTCATCCATGAGCCAGGCCATTTCGCGCGGTCCGGTACCCATATCCGGCGCAGGTATATCCTGATCAGGCCCAAAAACGTCGAGCATGGCTGTGGTATAGGCGCGCATGAGTCGCTCAATTTCACCAGCCGACATGGATCTGGGATCACAAGCTACACCACCTTTGGCTCCTCCGTATGGAATATCTACAACAGCACATTTCCAGGTCATCCAGGCTGCTAGTGCGCGTACTTCGTCCAGGTTTACGCCCATATCAAATCGTATACCGCCTTTACTTGGACCTAAAATGGTAGAATGTATTACGCGATAACCTTCAAAAGTTCGAATTTCGCCAGAATCCATGGTGACGGGTAGTCCAACGATGACCTGTCTGCGTGGAACTTTAAGAATGTGGTACATTTCTTCGGAAATACCCAGCAGTTCAACAGCTTTGTCAAATCGTTGCATCATTGACTCCAACGGATTCTCTTTATCCTTTATAGGAGCCGGTTCTATATATGACATTTTTATTTAGTTTAAAGTATTGATAATAAGTATGTTAATGAATTTTGTGGTTTTGTTAATACAAACATACCATATTTAGAAAGATAAAAGCAAAAAACTAAATATTCTTGAAATGATACAATAAAATAGCGAAAGTAGAAAGTTTGCTGCATATACATTTACTTAAAAGGATATGATATGCATTGATACATTTCCCAAATAAAGTGTAGGATTATAGGGGAAAAATAAAATGACAAAAAATAGAGATTTTTGTCTTATGGAATGAATGGAATCTGTACGAGCGCGTGAATGAAAACAAAAAAAGGAAGCGCAAAACACGCTTCCTTTTCAGTACTATCAAACTTGAATATGATGTTTATGCCATTTCTATTTTAGAGGCATATCTCTTACGATCGTTTTCCTCAAGGTAGATTTTACGCATACGCATATTGCTTGGCGTAACTTCGAGATATTCATCTTTCTGGATGTATTCCATAGATTCTTCCAAAGAGAAGTTAATTTTTGGAGCAATTCTTAAACCATCATCCGAACCAGAGGCACGCATGTTGGTCAATTTTTTCGCTTCTTGTAGGTTAACTACAATATCATTTGGACGGTTGTGCTCTCCAATTACCTGGCCACCGTATATTTCATCGCCTGGTTCTACAAAGAAGCGACCGCGATCTTGTAGTTTGTCGATTGTATAGCCAGTTGCAGAACCGGTACCTTTTGAAATGATGGATCCGTTAATACGTCCTGGGATAGGTCCTCTGAAAGAACCAAATTCCTTAAAGCGGTGGGTCATAACAGCCTCACCCTGCGTAGCAGTAAGTACGTTTGAACGAAGACCGATTAGACCTCTTGAAGGAATCAAGAATTCAAGGTGTTGCAAATCTCCTTTTGGTTCCATTACCAAAAGTTCACCTTTTCTTTGTGTAGCTAGCTCAATTACTTTTCCAGCAGTTGATTCAGGTACGTCTACTACCAAGGTTTCAATTGGTTCAAGGCGCTCTCCTTTTTCATCTTCTTTGAACAATACTTGTGGCTGTCCAAGTTGCAACTCATAACCTTCACGACGCATTGTCTCAATCAATACAGACAAGTGGAGGATACCACGACCGAATACAAGGAACTTGTCTTCAGTGTCGGTAGGCTCTACGCGCAAGGCAAGGTTTTTCTCAGTTTCTTTTAACAGACGGTCACGAAGGTGACGAGACGTTACGAATTTACCTTCTTTACCAAAGAATGGTGAGTTGTTGATGGTGAACAACATGTTCATAGTTGGTTCATCAACAGCAATACGTGCGATTGGTTCTGGGTTTTCGGCATCAGCAATGGTATCGCCAATTTCGAAATCATCTATACCCGTAACTGCACAAATATCTCCGGCACCTGATTCGGATACCTTCACTTTTCCAAGTCCTTCAAAAACTTGTACTTCTTTTACTTTTACTTTTTTGATGACACCATCGGCCTTGCAAAGAGAAACCGTAGAACCTTCTTTAATCACCCCTCTTTTAACACGTCCGATAGCAATACGACCTACGAAAGCGTTGTAATCCAATGAGGTAATTTGCATTTGAAGCGTTCCTTCGTCAATTTTTGGAGCCGGGATCGATTCAATAATTGTATCCAATAAGAAGGTAATATCCTGAGTTGGTGTTGTCCAGTCTGGCCCCATCCATCCTTGTTTAGATGAACCGTAAACAGTTACGAAATCCAACTGATCTTCCGTTGCACCCAAGTTAAACATCAAATCGAAAACGTTCTCCTGAACTTCTTCCGGACGGCAGTTTTCTTTATCTACTTTGTTAACCACAACGATTGGCTTTAAGCCCAAATCTATTGCTTTACCAAGTACGAAACGTGTCTGTGGCATTGGTCCTTCAAATGCATCTACAAGAAGAATTACACCGTCAGCCATTTTAAGTACACGTTCTACTTCACCACCAAAGTCCGCGTGACCAGGTGTATCAATTACATTGATTTTAACATCTTTGTAACGAACAGATACGTTCTTAGAAACGATGGTAATACCACGTTCCCGCTCAAGGTCATTGTTATCAAGAATTAAGTCATCAAACTCTTGGTTATCGCGAAATAACTTTGAAGCGTGAATGATTTTGTCTACCAACGTTGTTTTACCGTGGTCAACGTGTGCAATAATTGCGATGTTACGAATTGCCTGCATTGTGTTATGGATCAATAATTTACAGCCCTATGGCCGCAGTGTTTGTTTTCTGATGACTTACCCGCTTGGCTTGCTTCTTGATGAAATTTTGTCAAACAGGGTGCAAAGATAAAAAGTTTTTTTCGCTGAATAACAGTATTTTACAATTAATTTATTGTTAGCTGCCTCAAAACATGGTTTAAACAACGAGAAGTACAAAAAAATATCTGTCTAGGTAGGAATCTGGCATGGTTTATCGCTTTGAAAAGCCAAATGGCATGGTTGTTTATGCAATTGTCTGGTTGTCTGCTTTATAATCAGATAGTTACTGTTTTGTTTGTTATAACAATTTTGCCACTTGGGATATCATTTCCTTTCTTTGTAAAAATTACAACCATCATTCAGGATTGAATATGAATAAAAAGTTATTGGCAGGACTCTTACTTTCTGCCTCAACCGTTGCGTTTGCACAAGACGATGCCTCCAAATATGCCGAAACAATTACACCGGCCGATCTTAAAAAGCATCTTGTAATTATTGCCTCCGATAGTTTGGAGGGAAGAGATACGGGTTCCCCAGGTCAGAAGAAGGCGGCAGAATATGTAGTGAAATATTTCAAAGAGTATGGTTTGCAACCCATTGCAACCGCTGCGGACGGCTCCAAGTCTTTCTTACAGAAGTATAGCCTCTACAAAAGAGCATTTGGTGAAGTGTATGTAAAAGCGGATGGTAAGCAGTATGAGTTCAATAAGGATTTTTATTTGAACGGGATACTTAATGTTCCCGAAGAGATAACAAGTGACGTGGTTTTAGCAGGTTTTGGTATTCAGGAAGCCTCCTATAACGACTACGCCAAAATAGACGTAAAAGATAAATCCGTTGTAATTTTTGATGGTGAGCCAAAAGGTAAAAATGATAACTATTTGCTGAGTGGAACCAAGGAGAAATCTAAATGGAGCAGTCCTATATCGTGGCAGGTTAAAGCCAGTTTAGCACTTGAAAAAGGAGCAAAGTTTGTATTTATCGTGAGCGATAAAACCGGCGATGATTTTAGTCAGGAAATGCGTCGGCGGGCGGCAATGAGCAGAAGGTTTAGTGCGCCAACTTTAAAACCGGTGCAGGAGTCGCCCAATAAAATGGCATCCTTTGTAATATCGCCTGATATGGCCGCTCATATCTTGCATACCAGCGTTCAGAAGTTAGAGAAGGAAAAAGCTAATATTGAGAAAAAGGCGGCGCCGTTGTCCAAATCGATCAAAGGAGAAGTTAGTTTCAAGGTAACCCGTATGGATGAAAATATCGATACTGAAAACGTGGCGGCTTATTTGGAAGGTTCGGATAAAAAGGACGAAGTGGTGGTGATCAGTGCTCACTTGGATCATATCGGTATTTCTCCCAACGGAGAAATTAACAATGGAGCTGATGATGACGGATCGGGGACAGTCTCCTTACTGGAGTTGGCTGAGGCCTTTAGCAAAGCAAAAGCGGAAGGG
>CALGRQ010000212.1 GCA_937880795.1 uncultured Dyadobacter sp.
AAAATCCTGATCAAAGGCGGAAATGCTATTGATGCCATAGTGGCTACGGCAGCGTCGCTGAATGCGGTTGAACCGTATATGTCTGGCACGGCCGGTGTGGGCTATATGCTGCTCTATTCTGCTAAGGATAAAAAGGTAAGGTCATTGGTTTTTGGAGGTTGGGTTCCCAAAAACTTTGACGCGAAAGCGATAAAGACGGATGCGAAACTGGCAGACGGCGCCGGGCATGGTGGCATGGAGACCATTGGGCCGCGAACGCCTGCAGTGCCAGGTAATTTGGCCGGCTGGAACCGCGCCTTGAAAGACTATGGCACCATGTCTTTGTCTCAGGTTTTTGAAAGCACCATCGAATACCTTGAAAATGGCGTTCCCATCACGGAGTTTGATCAGGCGATGTGGGAAGGTACCGTGGAGCGAGTTGCGCCGCATGCGGAATCAGCCTCAATATTTTTAAAACCAGATAAATCAACTTATAAAATCGGTGATTTTTTTACCAATAAGCCTCTGGCCAAAACCATGAGACGAATTGCTAAGGAAGGAATCGATGTGTTTTATAAGGGTGAAATTGCCCAAGAAATGGCCGCAGCTTTTCAACGTGACGGCGGATTTATTACGGTTGAGGATTTGGCGTCTGTACCCGATAAGGTACAATGGGTAGACCCTATATCCATTAAGTATCGCGATTATACGGTTTACAATAACCCTCCACCGGGCATGGGTATTCAGCAGATGCAAGTTCTTAAGATCATGGAAGGCTTTGACCTCCAAAAAATGGGACACAATAGCACTGCATATCTGCCACACCTTATGGAAGCTATTTACCTGAGCCGAATCGATAGCGATAAATACGTTGGTGATCCCAAGTTTGTAAACGTGCCCGTGAAAATGTTGCTATCCGATAGCTATATAGCCTCTCAACGCGCAAAAGTTGTAGCAAGGGTGAAAGAGAGAATGGCTAATGTGAGAAAACAATCATTGCTGGAAAATGCTACGCCCGTCATGGAAGATGTGGCTCAGGATAAATTCAAGTATGCTACCACCAGTCTTTCAGCGATGGATCAATGGGGTAATGCGGTTGTAATCATTCAGACACACGGTGGCGGGTTTGGTTCGGGTTACGTGGCCGGGAAAACGGGTGTGGTATTTAACAATGCCTTGGATTGGATGAGTTTAACGCCCGGTAAGGCGAATTCGATAGAGCCTGGCAAAGGCGTAACATGGTGTATAGGTGGTATGATGCAGTTTCATAAAAATGGGAAACCTGAGCTGATCGTCGGGTCGCCCGGAAGCTTCGGTATACTGCAATCCGTTCCACAGGTTGCCATGAACGTGGTTGATTTTGGGATGAACATTCAGGATGCTATAAGCGCACCGCGATTCAGATGGAAAGATGAGTTGGGTTCGGTGCCGGCAAAGGAGTTAATCATTGAAACACGAATTCCTGAAAAAACTTTGCAGGAGCTGAAAAGTATGGGTTATGTGTTGGACACGAGCCTGGGCGAATGGTCGATGACGGTAGGAGGAGCGCAGGGCGTCACTTACGATCCAAAATCGGGCTGGCTCATGGGTGGGGCAGATCCACGAAGAAACGGTTATTCCATCGGTTGGTAATTAAATCCTAAACGCTTTATGAATTTCGAAGAAAACAATCCTAGACGCCAGTTTATTAAAAAGTCGGCAGGAGCCGCAGCAAGTTTGTCTATGTTGTCGGGACTTTTTCCCAACGGTTTTGTAAACCTGACAGGGCCTGCCACTGAACTTCAACCAGAAAATGCAAGCAAAGGAGCCGTAGCAGAAAAAAAGCGGATTGCCCTCATTGCCAATACATATAGAAACAGTGCGCACGCCGATGTGATTGCTACAAAGTTGTTTGTAGGTATTCCTACGGACGACGGGATGGTGGAACCCGATGTGCAAATTGTCTCGGTTTGGATCGATCAAATCGGAGATAACGATACGGGTGTTCGTATTTCAAAAATGAATAATGCAACCCTATATCCTACCATTGCACAGGCGTTAACTCTTGGGGGAGATAAATTGGCTGTGGATGCGGTCATATACATCGGTGAACATGGCGATTACCCATACAGTAGGTTCGGTATTAAAATGTACCCACGAATGAATTATCTGGAACAGATTTTTCGTGTTTTTGACGCATCCAACAAATCCGTTCCGTTGTTTTCTGATAAGCATTTGGCCTATTCCTGGTTGGATAGTAAATGGGTATACGACCGTGCACAGGAACTTAAAGTACCAATGATGGCCGGGTCGTCATTACCGTATTGCTGGCGAGCCCCAATGTTGGTACATCCCATTGGCAGTAAAATAACAGAAGCGGTGGCCATCGGGTATGCTTCATTGGACGCATACGGGTTTCACGTACTCGAAATTTTGCAGTGTATGGTAGAGCGGCGTGCCGGCGGAGAAACCGGGGTGGCTTCTGTCCAGGGTTTAACGGGAGATGCCGTATGGAAAGCGATAGATGATGGTAAAATATCCAAAGAACTGGTAGAAGCGGCCTGTAACTCGGTGAAGATCCGGAATAAGGGAAATATGCGGGACCTGGTTAAAAATCCGAAAGCTGTTATTGTAAGGTATAATGACGGGCTAAAAGGGGCTATACTC
>CALGRQ010000213.1 GCA_937880795.1 uncultured Dyadobacter sp.
GGTAGTTCAAAATGAATCACATGCTTAACCTCTGGAATATCCAGAGGTTAAGCATGTGATTCATTTTGAACTACCCATGAAAGGCGATGAGTTTAGACATAGAAATGGTCGGACAGCAAGGATGGAGTCGGAGGGGACAGCCTATATTCTATCTGCTCCTGATGACAAACTTCCTGAATACATCACGGTGAAACCGAAAGTACTAACACTTCCTGCGCAAATGAAGCGACCACCCGCGCCCGTTTGGACAACGGTATATATCTTGCGAAAGAAGTTTGTTTAAGGGACGATATTATAGATAAGCTTAATAAAATGGATATAGTTGGTTTTCTTATTCAAAAGGGAAAGCTTGAAAAAACGGATCTGGGACTTATAGAAGTAAAAGACACGATATCATTCGCTGCTGTGAATAAGAATAAGGTAAAGGCGATGCTGGGTCTTATCGCAGAAGAGAAGATGAAGGGAAAGAAATATAAGATTGAAATCGCGAGATAGGCGTTTCATTAATTGACGGCAACTCCCGTCTCAAAAAGTTGCAACTCATTATAAGCCCTTTTGTCCGATATATCGGATCATCGGGCTTATTTTATTTTGCTGAAAAAAAGTGCATGAAATATATACAAGTGATTATATTTTATCTTTTACTTTGTAATGCAAAGTACTTTTAAATATAAATTTATGAAATCACTTTCAGCGTATCTCTTGTGGGCTTCATTGGCCATCGTACACACCTGGTTATTTTTTCAGGAAGAAATGGGTGTTAATGCATTAATATTTTCGGTGTTAATGATTGCCGGCGTTACGTGGCAGCACAATTTGGCGCATGAGAAAGTTTGGAGGATGGCGGCCGGTGGACATCTTCTTGCTGCGTTGGGTGTATTTTGGCACGGCATTTCGGTTGCAATACCTATTTACCATTTGTCGGCTTTTTTACTTCCCGGCTTTGTATATGCGATAAGAAGTAGGTTTCCGGTGGCTTTTATTAACGGAGTGGTGGCGACTTTCGGTGGAGGAATTGTGAGTTGGCTCTTTTCGACTATGAGTAACCACACGCGTACGGGCATAGAGCCAAAAGGTCTTGCAAGTTCAGCAAAGCAAACTTTTACCTTGTATTTGGCTCCGTTGTTGGTTACGGTTTTGTTTTACTTCTTGTATGCCAACGCCAACCCGGACTTTGCTTTTGATATATCCATTTCGGAATGGAACCTGAACTGGGATGCGATTTTATACACATTATTGGGTTTTGTGATTTTGTGTCCACTGTTCTTCTCGTGGGGAATAAAAGGTATAGAGAATTTGGATGCCAAAATTTCAAACTACGTGGTGCCCAGTCGTAGTAAAAGCTTTTCCAAGTCTGGCTTTTTGACAGAGAATAAGCAAGGGGTTATTCTTTTTGGGATGTTGAACGGGCTTATAGCGATATTTCTTGTTTTCAACGTGTTGCAAATCTTCATCCCTTCACTTAATAGCGTGACAAGGAATCATTCAGAACAGGTTCATCAGGGCTTTGAAACATTGATGGTGAGCATTGCAGCTGCCATTGGGTTAATTATGTTTTATTTTCGGGGAAATCAAAACTTTTTCAGTGGTAAGAAACCTCTGGTTAATTTGGCGGCCCTCTGGATCTTTTTGAATGGTGCCCTGGTTGCTTTTACCACGTATAAAAATATGGAGTATGTGGCTGCTTATGGGTTCACCTACAAGAGAATCTTTGTTTTCGGTGCGATGGTTTTGACAGGTATAGGCTTGATTCTTACCTACCGAAAAATTCAGCAACTTCAATCAAACTGGACGCTTATTTCGCAAAATTGCTGGGTAATCTATTTTGTACTTACCATCAGTGCAGTGGTTGATTGGGATCGCATGATTTCTTATTATAATATACACTGCGCCAAAGCGTTGGATGTTGCTTATTTTAGTGAGGTAGGATTGAATAAACTACCATATCTCAAAGATCTACGTGAGCAGAATGATCCAAGACTTATTGGCCACGAGAAGGAAGTGAATGATATGTTAAACTATAAAGTGCCTGAGGATAAAAGTTGGAAGTCTATAACACTGGATAAACAGTGGTTACGACGAGAATTGTCGAAATAAGTGAATAAAAAAATCATCCTGCCTAAGGCAGGATGATTTCGAAATGTCTATTATGACTTAAACCTAGATAACTCTTACGTTAACTGCGTTTAGACCTTTTTTTCCATTTTCTACGTCGTAAGACACTTTGTCATTTTCACGGATATCGTCCTGAAGACCTGAAACGTGAACGAAAATGTCTTTTTCACCATTTGATGGTTGGATGAATCCAAATCCTTTGGAATCATTGAAAAACTTAACTGTGCCTTCTGCCATTAGTATTGATCTTATATTTTTTAAAAGCCAAATGTATATAGAAAATGGAGATATACAAGATAAATATTTAAAAATGTTTAGAATTGTTCCATGTTAGTTAGTCGTTCAAAACCAGACTTTTAGCGAAATAGGGTCTGTTGTGACAATTATTTCTCTATTTATTTTATTTGAATTGTACAATTATATACGTCTTGCGCGCAGTTGATCCTTGTTTCGTTTGTTAAAATTTATATTTTCAAAGAGGAAGTAATTGTTTAATTTTACTACTCTGAATTTTCCTTTCTGCGCATATGGCGGTTTCAAGAAAAACTGATTTAGTAACACCATTCTGGTTGCCCAACGGACATCTTCAGACGATATTTCCGGCACTTTTTCGCAAGGTTACAGGGGTTACGTATACACGACAACGAATAGAAACGCCAGATCAGGATTTTTTGGATTTGGATTGGTCATTCGCGGCCAACAAGTCTAATAAGATTGTTATTCTGTCTCACGGTTTGGAAGGAAATAGCACCAAGCAATACATAGTTGGTATGGTGAAGTTGCTCAACCAGCAGGGGTACGATTGTCTGGCTTGGAATTATCGGAGTTGTAGTGGCGAAATGAATCACACTTCCGGCTTTTACCATAGCGGAGCCACCGATGATCTCGATTTAGTGGTTGAAAAGGCTATGGAGAAAGGATATCAGGAAATATATTTGATGGGTTTTAGTTTAGGCGGAAACCTTACTCTGAAATATTTGGGAGAGAAATGGAGAAAACGAAGTGCCAGACTTCAAAAGGCCGTGGTGTTTAGTGTTCCTATGGACTTAAAGGCATGCAGTTTGTCCATTATAAAATGGGAGAACCGGGTATACATGCATCGTTTTCTCAATACGTTAAGACCCAAAGTGGACGCCAAATCGAAATTATTCCCGGATAAGATCGACTTAAAAAGGAGCCATTTGGTTAAAACACTTTACGATTTTGACGATATATATACGGCCCCGTTACACGGCTTTGAGAATGCTTCACACTATTATGAAAAATGCAGTTCACAATTTTTTGTTCAGGATATAGAAATTCCAACACTGATTGTCAATGCAGAAAATGACCCTATTGTCCCTGGTTCAAGCTTGCCTCAGGATTTGATTTCAACACTTCACAACGTGCAGCTAGAATTGACAAAACATGGCGGCCATTGTGGTTTTAGACAAGCCAATTTATCCGATGAAACCTATTGGTCTGAGCGTCGAGCGCTTGATTTTATATCATAACATGTTTTTTTATCAATAAAACCAGATAGTTAAAATAATAAAACGTAACCACGATATATTTTGTTAGCGACAAAGGAAACAGATTTGTAATTTTGTGTTTCCATCAGCAAGCTAACGAATCCAGATATATTGATTTGTTAACCTTAAAAATTGATACTTAATAAGTTATCTGCCGCTTCATGTCCACATTAACACTTAACAACCCGTACATTATCATTGATTTTGACAGTACCTTCACCAAAGTGGAAGGTCTGGATGAATTGGCCGCCATTGCCCTGGCCGGGCATCCCGAACGTGAAAAAGTCGTTCAGGAAATTGTGGATCTTACCAATAAAGGCATGAACGGTGAAATGTCGTTTGCCGATGGACTGCGTCAGCGCATTGATTTGCTAAAAGCGAAACGATCGCATATTGATGAACTTATTACATTTTTAAGAACGAAAGTTTCAGATTCGTTTAAACGTAATCAGCATTTTTTAACAGAGAATGCTGACAGCATATATATTGTATCCAGTGGTTTTAAGGAATTTATTGTTCCTGTTGCAACCGAACTAGGGATACGTGCGGATCATGTGTATGCCAACGAATTCAGATTTGATGAAGAGGATAACATCATTGGTATCGATGAAACCAATGTGTTGTCGATGGACGGAGGGAAAATTAAGCTTCTCGAAAGCTTGAAATTGGAAGGTGAAGTATTTGCAATTGGTGATGGATATACCGATTATCAATTAAAGGAATCAGGACTAGCCAGTCGTTTTTATGCGTTTACAGAAAACGTGGAACGTCCTAAGGTAACTGCCGTTGCTGATCACATTGCTACTTCTTTTGATGATTTTCTATACGATAATAAGTTAAGTAGAAGTCAGTCGTATCCAAAAAGCCGTATCAAAGTGCTTTTGTTGGAAAACGTACACCCGGTGGCGCTTCGTGCATTCGAAGAGCAAGGGTTCAATGTAGAGTTCGTAAAAGGAGCTTTGGACGAGGATGAACTGTGCGAACGCATCAAGGATGTGTCTATCATCGGTATTCGTTCTAAAACCAATATTACCAAAAAGGTTCTTGAAAATGCCAACCGCCTTATGGCCATCGGTGCTTTCTGTATCGGAACCAATCAAATTGATTTGGATGAAGCAGCCAAGAGAGGTATTGCCGTCTTCAATGCACCATATAGCAACACGCGCTCGGTTGTAGAACTTGCCGTAGGCGAAATGATATTGCTCATCCGTAACATCGTTACGAAGAGCAACCAAATGCACGCAGGTGTTTGGGATAAGTCTGCGAACGGAAGTTTTGAGGTTCGTGGTAAAAAACTAGGTATGGTTGGGTACGGAAGTATTGGTACGCAGCTTTCAGTAGTAGCCGAGGCACTCGGTATGGAGGTATACTTCTATGACGGTGTTGAAAAGCTTTCACTGGGTAATGCGCGTAAGCTAAATACCTTGGAGGAACTGCTTGCAATATCAGATGTAATCAGTATGCATGTGGATGGCCGGAAAGAGAATAAAAACCTGATCGGAAAAAGGGAGTTTGACCTGATGAAGGACGGGGTTATTTTTATGAACCTTTCACGTGGTCATGTGGTGGATATATCGGCTCTTGCCGAGGCGGTGAAAAGTGGAAAAGTAGCAGGAGCTAGTGTAGACGTATTCCCTTATGAGCCTAAAACCAACGCCGAATCATTTGAAAGCGAATTGAGAGGTTTACCTAATGTGATTCTTACCCCGCATATCGGCGGAAGTACGGAGGAAGCGCAGGAAAACATCGGACATTTTGTGCCTGCCAAATTGCTTGAATTTATGAACAACGGTAGCTCTTACGGCAGTGTGAACTTCCCTGAAGTGCAGTTGCCAAAATTGAAAGACTCACATCGTTTGCTTCATATTCATGCGAATGTACCGGGTGTATTGGCTAAGTTGAACCAGATTTTTGCAAAAAATAATATCAACATTACAGGCCAGTATTTGAAAACCAACGAAAGCATTGGTTACGTAATCGTAGATATTGCAAAAGGATATACCGAAGAGTTTATTCAGGAAGTGAAGGAAGTAGAAGGTACCATTCGTTTCAGAATGCTGTACTAAGGAGTGGTTAAGAAGTTAGGGAAGTGAAGTATTTAGGGTTCTTTTTAATTTACTTTATTTCAGTCAATTAAGTTGTGTTTGGAGTATCCCTTCTTTATAAAATTAAAAGAATATGGAGAAGAGTCAATCATTCGAAGAACTGATGGTATGGCAGAAAGCACATACTTTTGTACTGGCTACTTATAAACTTACCACGACGTTTCCCAACTCTGAAATCTACGGTCTTACTTCGCAGTTTAGAAGAGCAGGAATTTCTATTCCTGCAAATATTGCAGAAGGTTATAAACGATTGGGCCGTGCCGATAAGGCACGGTTTTATAATATTGCGCAAGGGTCGCTGGAAGATTTCGATACTATTTACGATTAAGTAAAGACCTGAATTATATACCAGATCATGTATATCAAGAAACGAAGTTGTTGCTCGAAGAAGTGAGCCGGTTGCTCAACAGTTATGCTGCAAAAGTGTCAGGAAGATGATTTTATTTATTTACACTGTTTACGATTGTAATTACTTTAACCCGGTTGGGTACTTCTAATTGGAAGACTAACTTCCATTAACTACTTAACTACTTTAACTTCTTATTAAAAAAATGCCCCAGATTTTTTTTACCCCCGGTCCGGCTCAGCTTTATCCGTCTTTTGAAAAACATTTGCAGACTTTTGTAACCAACCAACTTGGTTCAATTTCACACAGAAGTCAGCAGTATAGGGATTTGCATAAGTTTACAGTTGATCAACTGAGAATTTTATTAAACGTGCCTGATTCGCACGCCATTCTTTTTCTTGGCTCGGCTTCTGAAGCTTGGGAACGTATTTTGTTTAGCTGCGTGGAGTTGGAAAGCTTTCACCTGGTGAATGGCTCGTTTTCAAAGAAGTTTTACGATTATTCCAATGCCCTCAATAAATATGGGCACAAGCAGGAAAAACCAATGGGTGAGGGGTTTGTTGCTTCCGAAGTGGTTGTTCCTCAATACGCAGAACTCATCTGCACCACACACAACGAAACCAGTTCGGGGGTGCAAATGCAAGTGTCTGAAATCCATAAATTGAAACAAAAGAATCCGGATAAATTAATTGCGGTAGATATGGTTTCATCTGCCCCATATCCTGATTTGGATTATAGCCTGATTGACACAGCGTTTTTCTCGGTTCAAAAGGCGTTTGGCTTACCAGCCGGCTTGGGTGTTTGGATCGTGAACGAAAAATGTTTGCGCAAAGCGGAATCCATTCGCAAGCAATATTCGATAGGTGCTCATAACGATCTGCCTACGATGTGGAAAAATGCACAGAATAATGAGACTCCTGCCACCCCAAATGTAATGGGTATTTACTTATTGGGTAAAATTGCTGAGGAAATGAATGCCATTGGCGTTCAAACGATCAGAAAAGAAACGGAGCAAAAAGCAGCCATGCTCTATAAGTTTGTTGAGAAGCATCATGGTTTTGCCGCTTTTGTAAAAGAAAAAGCAATGAGATCGCAAACCGTTATCGTTGCGAATACAACGGCTCCTTCGGCTGATATTATTAAAGCTGTTAAAGAAAAGGGCATGGTTGTGGGCAGTGGATATGGTTCCTTAAAAGATTCTCAATTGCGAATTGCCAACTTCCCCGCTACAAGTACTGAACAAATAGAAGCTCTAATTGCTGCATTGGGGGCGATATAGTGGCATCCTGAACGAAATACTTATTGTAGAAGCGTAGAATCTCCGGGTTCTGCGCTTCTTTGGTTTACAGCCATTTCGTTTTATGGATAGCCCGAGGGACGGGAAATGGTGTATGGTTTTATTATGCGTATTTCTTCAAGGTTTTAACCCTATTTCTTACGATGAATGATCCAATGAACCAAAATCAAAAACCAACCCGCCGCGATTTTATCAAAACATCTTCGCTGGCAGCGTCCTCATTTTTTATTGTGCCACGTCATGTATTGGGCAAAGGTTTTGTTGCCCCGAGCGACAAACTGAACATTGCCGGTATTGGTGTAGGTGGGAAGGGAAAAAGTGATTTATCCAGCTTTGCCAAAAGTCCACACGTAAACATTGTTTCTTTATGTGATGTAGACGACCGGCAAGCGGTAGCTTCCCGAACCAGTTATCCGAAAGCAACCTATTACCGCGATTTTAGGGAGATGCTGAAAAAGGAGCATAAAAACATTGATGCCGTTTCGATATCGACACCCGACAATACCCATGCCGTTGCAACGCTGGCGGCTATGCAGCTCGGGAAGCATGTGTATACACAAAAACCTTTAACCCACGATATATACGAGGCCCGTATACTGACTCAAGCCGCCAAGAAATATAAGGTAATCACCCAAATGGGTAATCAAGGTGGATCGGGCAATGGGGTTCGGCGGATGAAGGAAATCTATGATTCGGGTATTATTGGCAAGGTAGACCGTGTTTTGTGTTGGACCAACCGTCCTGTTTGGCCTCAGGCGGTTCCTACTGATGTAGTAGATCCCATTCCGGCAGAACTTGATTTTGATCTTTGGTTAGGCCCTGCTCCAAAAGTTGGCTATAATAAAGCGTATTTGCCTTGGAACTGGCGTGGATGGTGGCCATATGGAACCGGTGCCCTGGGGGATATGGCATGCCATATCATGGATCCTGTCTATCGTATCCTACCCATATTATATCCCACTTCCGTTGAATGTAGCGTAGCAGGTACCTGGACTTTTACTTTACGTGAAAAAGATCACAATCCTGATTGGACTCCGTTTTCTTCTTCCATCCATCTCGATTATCCGCGTAACGATGGACAGGGAAATATTAAAGTGAGTTGGTATGATGGTGGCATACTGCCTGAGTTACCAGAAGAATTATTGCCTGGGGAAGCATTTGGAAATTCTGATGGAGGGGTTTTGTTTATAGGAGAAAAGGGTAAACTAATGGCCGATTGCTACGGAGCAAATCCGCGATTGTTACCGCTTAAGAAGAATGAGACGCTTAATATTCCTGAGACAATAGCGCGCGTGCCCAATGAAGATCACTATCTCAACTGGGTAGATGCCTGTATAGCTGGTTACGGAAAAGGAAAGACTAGTTCTCCCTTTGAATATGCCGGACCTTTTACGGAAAGTATTTTGATCGGAAATCTTGCTTTAAGAAGTTGGATGTTGAGAGACAATCCAACGGCAAAGAAAGCCTCTGACAGATACAACGGACGTAAGAAGTTACTTTGGGATGCCCAAAATATGAAAGTAACCAACTACGATCTTGCTAATCAGTATGTGAAAAGAGATTACCGCGAAGGCTGGGAGTTGAAATTGTAGTTTCCAGACGTTTATCGGAAGTGGTTATTTGGTGCCGGTTGGAAGTTTAGTCTTTGCTAATTTCTAACCGGCTTTTTGTTTGTGTTAGTCTTTATTCCATGTTGTTTAAAGAATAGCTCACAAGCTTTTTGACTCTTTAAAATTTTGTAAGAAGTGAGTGTCACTTTTGAATTTATTAAGAAGAACGGGACTGATCAGGAATTGTGGGCTGGTATTCGTAATAGTAACGAAGCAGCCTTTACAGCTGTTTTTGATTTGTATCATAAACCGTTATACAATTATGGCTCTAAATTATGCTCAAACACATCTTTGGTGGAAGATGCGGTTCAGGATGTCTTTATCGACATATGGAGGTTACGCCAAGGGCTTACACCCGAAATCACTTCTATCAAATTTTATTTATACCGAGCATTGAGGAGAAGAATTCATGTGGGCCTGTCCAGGCATTTGTCTATGGAAGAAATAGGAATGCTTGACGACGAGGATGTACCCCACAGTATAGCCAATTCAGAAACTATTTTGATAGAAACTGAGTCTTCTTTAATTCGTGCCCGACAAGTACAGGAGTTGCTTGCGAAGCTTCCTGAACGACAAATAGAAGCCATTACTTTACGTTATTTTGAAGAGTTTAATACCGAAGAAATTGCCCAGATTATGGGTGTCAGCGAGAAATCTGTTCGCAATTTTATATATAAAGCCCTCACTTCTCTTCGTGCCCATCGTCAGGCACGTTTAATTTCCACCCTCATTTTTTGGTTCACATTGGTTTTTTAGAAATTTTTTTAAAAATAATTTCATTTTAAAGGGGTCATTTGAAAAATAAGGCACTCTTTATTTTTGAAAGGCAGACTCACTGTATCTCGTAGACCATGAAGTACGACCCATATTCTTTAACGGAACTGATCAGGAATGACGATTTTATCGCCTGGGTACTTCATCCAGATGAAGAGCTGGATGCGCGTTGGAATGTTTTCTTGCACGATAATCCTGAAAAGAAAAATACAGTGGAGTCAGCAAGGGAATATGTGATATTACTTGCCCGAGATACAGGTAGACATATGCCCACCCCGCAGCAAAGCGATAAGATGCGACGAATGGTGGAAGAGCATATGCGCCGTGAAGACGGTCAAACGGAAATTATTCCCCTAAATTCAGGATGGCGCTGGACGCGCGTAGCGGCTTCGGTAGCTGTGATTTTTGGGGTCGGAATGTTTAGCTATTGGTTCTATAACAAAGGAAGTGAAAGAGAGCTGGGTGTTTCATCTGTCCATGTGATAGCAAGTCGGGAAGCTGACCAGATGGTGCGCGTCAACACAGCTCATAAACCAATGATGGTGTTATTACCAGATGGAAGTTCGGTGGTGTTGGACCCTGCTGCGACCATCAGTTTCTCTAAAAAAAACTGGCAGAACCAACGTGAGGTAACATTGAGTGGTAAGGCATTTTTCGAGATCGCGAAGGACCCTCAAAGACCCTTTCTGGTATATAGCCATGGACTGGCCACAAAAGTATTGGGAACGAGTTTCCTCATTGATGCCTCAAAAGATGACGTAAAGGTTCAAGTGACAACGGGCGTGGTTAGGGTCTTCTCTGTAAAGGATTTATCCGAAACCCAAAAACAAAAGCATGTAGAAGAAGCAGCTTCATACGGGATGTTGTTAGAGCATGACCAAGGTATCGCTTTTTCCAAAGAGAACGGAGAAATCGTAAAGCTTCCTGATCTGGTTGCTTCCAATATAGAAGGAAATAATACGCCGATATTTGTGTTTGACGAAACGCCTGTGGAACAGGTGTTTAAGCAGCTCGAAACGACCTATAACGTAAAGATTATTTATGATAAGGCAAACTGGGCGAGTTTTCCATTAAATGCAACATTAACGGGAAAACCTTTTATCAGCAAGCTGGAAGTAATATGTAATGCGTTAGATGCAGTTTTTACCATCCAAGAAAATGAAGTTAGGATTAAGCCAAACCCCAATTTGTAAGCGAATGGATGGTAACGATAAATTCATTTGAAGACTATACCTGTAAATTCCTAATCCACCTAAAACACAAACACTATGACCTAAATCCTTACCTTTTTTGATTAAAAAAAGATCAGCCATGTTGCAGCATGACTGACCTTCTATGATTTCCCCAGCCAATGGCTTCAAGTAAGTGACAGTACTTAACACACGTTTTGACGACGTGTGCAGGGGATGATTTCGTTGCAAAATTCCAACAACAAATCTTTTCAAAAGTATGAAAAAAACTCTAAGTATGAATTTTTCCCTGCGTGGTTGGCACCTCAGCAGGGTGATTTTAGCAATGCTGACCATCCTGGTTCTGATGACCACACGCGTGCAGGCATTGGATCTTCAGTCGGCGTTGAATCAGAAAATTAGTTTTGCTGCCCAAAATCAAGAAGTAAAAAAGGTTTTGATGCAGCTCGAGAAACAAACCAATGTGAAGTTTGTCTTCAGTTCCAAAGTGATCCAATCGGATCGTAAGGTGAGCATTAAAGCGATGGATACGCCATTGTCCACTGTGCTGGATCAAATTTTAAAACCACTTCAATTGGTATATGAAGTTACCGACGACCTTGTGGTGATCCGTCCGGCTCGCAGTAAAACGCTGATACCCGTATCATTAGAGCCAGAAACCAAGCAAGTAAGCAGCACGATCGTAAGAGCGGTGAGCGGTACGGTGAAGGATTCGACCGGAGCAACTTTACCCGGGGTTAACGTTGTATTAAAGGGCACTACCAAAGGAACTTCAACCGACGCAGCTGGGAAATACAGCATAGATGTTGAGAATAACGATGCTATTTTAATATTTTCCTTCATTGGTTATGTTACCCAGGAAATTCCTGTGGGTAATAGAAATACGCTTGACGTAATCCTGAAAGATGAAGCAGCATTATTGAATGACGTAGTCGTGGTAGGGTACGGTACGCAAAAGAAGGCGAGTATAACAGGCTCTGTGGCAGCTATTACCAGTGATGATTTGGGACGTGTACGTGCAGGATCCACGGTGAGTTCGGCCTTGGCTGGAAAAATACCGGGGGTATCTTTCCGTATGGCCGACGGTCGCCCGGGTGGTTCTGCTTCCATCAATATCAGAAACTTGGGTACACCACTGTTTGTCATCGATGGTGTACAGCAAGATCAAGGTCAGTTTAACCAAATATCGTCCAACGATATAGAAAGTATTACCGTGTTGAAAGATGCTGCTGCTGCTATATATGGGGTGCGTGCGGCAAATGGTGTGGTGGTTGTAACAACCAAAAAGGGAAAGCTCAACGCGCGTAACACCATTAATGCGGATGTGAATTTTGGCTTTCAAAGCTGGACAAGATATTTTGAAGGGTTGAATGATTCTCATGCGTATATGCAGTATCGTGCAGAGGCGGAGATCAACAGAAATGGTACAACTGCGATCACCCAATCGGAATTGGATCGTTACAAAATGGGCACGGATTATAACTACAGAAGTTTTAACTGGCGCGATTTTGTTATCAAGAAGAACGCTCCGATGAACACCTATAACCTTAATTTTACCGGAGGATCCGATAAGATTACATACTACGTATCAGGAACACATCTATACCAAAATTCGGTATTGGGTAGAGAGTATCAGTTTCAAAGAACCAATATTCAGTCCAATATAACCGCCCGCATTGCCAATGGTTTAAAAATTGGCGGTAGTATCAATGGTAGAATTGAAACCACGTCGAATCCGGGTGTACCTAACGTAGATGATTACATCGTTGCGCTGTTTTCAACCATTCGGAATACGCCTTTGGAAAGACCTTATGCAAACGACAATCCGGAATATCTGAACGATATCAAGCATAACGAAACCAACTGGGGGTATCTCAATAAAAGCAAGGCGGGTAAATTTAAAAGTGACTGGCGTCAGATCCAGGCGAATTTTGATGCGGAGTACCAGGTTGCAGCAGTGCCCGGGCTATCCGTTTATGGGATCTATTCGTACTATATCGCAGATAAGTTATTGAACAATCACGAATATACCTACGATACGTTTACCTATGATCCTGGCAAAGGGACCTACACCAGAACGGGTGGTAGTATTAACCCATGGAGAGAGCGTGAACAGGCTAAGGAAGAAAAAACAACGGCTCAGTTGCGGGTGAACTACGAGAAAAATTTTGGACAAAATACCTTGGCGGTGATCTTGGGTACTGAAAGACTTACGGAAAACAGTTTACGTAACTGGATTCACTCTGTTCCCAGCTCTAATGTTCAGAAGTTGATGTATTTTGAAACTTCTGACCGTTACGATGATTCCGAAATTAATCGGGCCAGAGCGGGTTATTTTGCCAGATTAAATTATAGCTACGGTAATCGTTATTTCTTGGAGTTGTCAGGTCGTCGGGATGCTTCTTACCTTTTTGCTCCTGACAAGCGGGTAGGTTACTTCCCGGGCGGTTCTGTTGGATGGCGCATTACAGAAGAAGGTTTTATGAAGAAGCTCATGCCTTCCAATTCGATTCTTACAGATCTTAAATTCCGTGGTTCGTACGGTGTGCTGGGAGATGACAGAAATCCAAATGATGCCAATCAGCCTATTGTAGCGGAGTTTGCCTACCTTGAAGGATACAGATATAGAGAGGGAACAGTGATTTTGGACGGTAAACCGGTATTGGGTTCTCGGGATAAGGGGGTGCCTATCACAGAATTGAGCTGGTTGAGAAGTCATATGACCAACATTGGTGCTGATTTTAGCCTATTTAATGGTCAGCTATATGGTTCGTTAGAATATTTCCGCAGAAAGAGAACTGGTTTGCCAGCATCACGCACGGATGTATTATTGCCAGCTGAAATTGGATATGCACTTCCTCTTGAAAACCTGAATAGTGATGTCCGTTTTGGATATGATTTTGCTTTGGGGTATTCAGGACAAAAAGGTGAGGTGAAATACAATGTTTCTGGTAACCTATCCTTATCACGTGGTAAGAACCTGGATGTATACAATCCGCAGTTTTTCAACTCAGTGGATCAGTACTTTAATTCAAGCGTGAATCGCTATCAAGGGTATGTATGGGGATTTGAGCACATTGGTCAGTTCCAAAGTCAGGAAGAGATCAACAGCTACCCGGTTAATATTGACGGACAAGGTAACCGTACTTTATTGCCAGGCGATTTGATCTACAAGGATGTAGATGGTGATGGAAAAATCACTGACTACGACCGTCGTCCGATCGGGTATGCCAACGGTTTGCCCAATGTCAATATGGGTTTAACGTTTGGTCTGAATTATAAGAATATCGATTTCAATGCTGATTTTTCAGGTGCAACCGGTTATACCGTATTCATGACAGAGCCAAACCGCGTACCATTTGCCTATGACGGAAACTTGAACAGCATTTTTGAAGACCGTTGGCATAGAGCCGATATCTATGACAGAAACAGTGCATGGATTCCTGGAAAATACCCTGCTTTAAGATTTAATGATGGAAACCACAGCAACGTAAGTCGTGCTTCTACTTTTTGGGCACATGATGTAACGTATTTCCGCGCAAGAACAATAGAGTTGGGCTATTCTCTTCCAAAAGAGTTAATCAGCAAAGTGAAACTGCAAAAGGCACGTTTCTACGTGAATGCCTATAACCTGTTCTCCATCGATAACATGCGTGACTACAACATTGACCCAGAGATTACAGATGGTCGGGGACGTCAGTATCCACAAAGCAAGATTTTTAACATCGGCGCTAACCTATCATTTTAATATCCAAGCTTCTAACTTTTGTAAGAATGAAAAAGATACTTCAATTTACAATGCTACTGGTACTTGCGGGTGCGGGAGGATGTAATGACGATAAATTTCTCAATAAAGAGCCGCTGAGTGACCTGACCATCGATGAGGTGTTTTCAAGTAGCCCACAGGTATTTTCGATTCTGGCGAATCTTTACAACCGTCAGGTGGACATTGCTACTGTAAAGACCTGGATGACCATGGCGGATTTCAGTGAGAGCTTTGTATCGGATAATGGGAGCGATCAGGTGAATATCCTCAGAAGAACGTCCTGGAACTATGATTCCTGGAATAGCTGGGATTATACCTATATCCGAGATATTAATCTTTTCCTGGAAAGAGCAGAAAAGGCAACGGTTCTTTCAGAAACGGATAAAACCCGGTTTTTGGCCGAAGCGAGATTTTTGCGAGCGAACTACTATTTCGAATTGGTGAAGAGAATGGGTGGTGTTCCGTTGATTCTCAATACAATGGTATACGATTACAGTGGAAATCCTTCTAACCTTCAGTTTCCAAGAGCTAAGGAGCACGAAGTTTACGACTTTGTGATCAGTGAAATGGAGGCCATTAAAGGACAATTGCCAACGGATGTGAATCAAAAAGGGCG
Source organism: uncultured Dyadobacter sp. (assembly GCA_937880795.1). GTDB lineage: Bacteria > Bacteroidota > Bacteroidia > Cytophagales > Spirosomataceae > Dyadobacter. The sequence goes on from CALGRQ010000213.1 coordinate 15,331, forward strand.
GGCCACAAAAGCAGCGGCTTTGGCCATGCAGTCACGCGCGGCGTTGTATGCGGCATCCATCGCAAAGTATGGCGTGAATACACCTCAGGTAAGCTTGCCCGGACATGAAGTGGGTATAGCGGCTTCTATGGCTCCAGGCTATTATGCAAAGGCATTAAGCGCTGCCAAGGAAATTATAGCTGGAAGTGCCGGTAATTATTCGTTGTATATCAAGAAGCCAAACGATTTGCAGGAAAATTTTGCCAGTATATTTTATGACAAAGGAAATAATCCTGAAAGTATTTGGATCGAAGATTTTCAGTTGAAAACTACGAAGGTGCACGGTTTTACAGTATCTAATCAGCCACGATTTGGTGCGGAGGAAGAAGAAGGGGGACGTATTAACCCATCTTTGAATCTGGTACAAGCATTTGAAAAAACAGATAATACATTTGCGCCTATACGGGTGAAAGATGCCTCAGGAAATCCGGTCTACTTTGATAAGCAAATTGACGCTTTTGCCGGACGTGACGCTCGGTTAGGAGGTACGGTTATACTTCCTGGAAGTGCCTTTAAAGCAAGACCCGTTGATATTTGGGCGGGTTATCAATTACCCAACGGGAGTATACTGTCTGGCGATGACCGCGGCTCACAAAGACCAATGCCAGATGGCACGACGGCGCAAGTGGTAGGCTTCGACGGCCCCATTGTAGGTAAAGAACATACTGCACAAACCGGTTTTTATATCAGAAAATATCTGGATCCGGCTATTGGTTCAGGGTCTCGTGGTACGCAAAGTGAGCTTCCTTTTATTCGGTATCGATATGCAGAAGTATTGTTGAATGCAGCGGAAGCAGCATTTGAAACAGGAAATGCATCGGAAGCGGCAGGCTATATGAATCAAGTGAGAACCCGTGCTGGTTTGACCACGCCTTTGAAAGCATCGGACATTACTTTCGACAGAATTGTACATGAGCGTCGTGTGGAATTGGCTTTTGAAGGCCACTTGCTTTATGATATGAAACGCTGGCGCCTGGCCCACCAGGTTTGGGATGGCGAACGTCTGACGGAAGCCGAATTGCTCAGCAATATTGGAAAAGCCGATAAGAAAAGTACACAGCCTTATTCTTTGCTTCCATACAAAGTGTATAATCCGGGTCAGCCAAATCATAACAAATGGATTTATAAAGTCGCATTATCCAATTTGGTGACAGGTTCCAACCGATTTAGACTTGGGAATTATTACAGCTTTATCAATGACGATATACGTAGCCGAAACCCGAAAGTAGTAAGACAGCCCAACCAGGATTAATGATTAACGAATCGTTATTATGAAAAAGAAAATATCATATATCATGATGGCTGCGATGATGGCGGCCTCATTTGCAGCGTGTAAAAAGGATAACTATACGCCTCCGCAATCCAAACTTAGTGGCCGGCTGACTTACAAAGGTGAGGAGGTCAACGTGGAGGTAAACCAGGTTCCGTTCCAGTTATTTCAATTTGGGTTTGGAAAGGTTGGAGCCATCAGCAGCACATTTGAGCAGGACGGTAAATTTTCTGCGCTTCTCTTTGATGGCGACTATAAGTTAACGGTTCCCGCCAACCAAGGACCTTTTGTATGGAAGAAGGCGGCGTCGGGAGCGCAAGATTCTATATCTGTGAAAATGGCTGGGAATCAGGAACTCGACATTGAGGTGACTCCCTATTATATGATCAGGAATGCCGCTTTTGAGGCAAAGGAAAATAAGGTAACAGGTACTTTCAACCTGGAAAAAGTAATTACCGACGCCAATGCCAAGAATATTGAAAGAGCGAATCTATATATCAATAAAACGCAGTTTGTGTCTGCTGGTGATTATAACGTTGCCAGTGTGCAGCTGAGCGGCGATCAGATCAAAACCATGACGGGCATTAGCATGACCGTCGGAGTTCCAGCGATTTCGCCTGCCCAAAATTATGTTTTTGCACGTATTGGTTTAAAAATTGCCGGCGTAGAGGACATGATTTTCTCGCCTGTGCAAAAAATTACCTTGTAATGGACGTATTTCCATCAGTTAGCCGGTAAAAGGCTGGCTGGTGGAAAAATCGTGTAATGCCTATTATAAAACGAGTAATAATTAACCGCACAGGTCTTTGCTCATTGTGTTCAACTGCCCATGCAGTGAGATTTTTTGTGCCAAAATTGTTGATTTAGATGAATGTTTTAATGAGGAAGTACATAGCCATAGTCGTTGTAGGCTTACTTGCAATTGGTTGTGCGCAGAACAAACTGAGTGATTCGGGCTCCAAAAATGGAGTTTCGCAGTCCAAAGGCCGTAGGGCCGAAGTCCTGTTTTTAGGACATAATAGTAAGCATCACGACTCGGGTAAATATGCGCCCTGGCTTGCGATTAAACTTTTCAAAAGTGGTATCAACCTGACCTACACGGTAGATTTAAATGATCTGAATCCGGAAAATTTGAGTAAGTATGACGGTTTAATCATTTATGCCAATCATGATGTGCTCTCACCAGCGCAAGAAAGCGCCATGAAAGATTTTGTAGAGGGAGGTAAAGGTTTAATTCCGTTGCATTCCGCTACCGGTTGTTTTAAAAATTCAGACTGGTATATCAAAACCATTGGCGGCCAGTTTGCTTCACACAAGGTGGGTACTTTCAAAAATACGATTTTGAAGGCCGATCACCCGGTGATGAAGGGGATGACCGATTTTGAAACGCATGATGAAACCTATGTGCACAAAAACCTAAACCCGGATAAACTGGTATTGGGTGAGCGCGTAGAAGGAGATCACCACGAACCGTATACCTGGGTGAGAAATCAAGGTAAGGGAAGGGTGTTTTATACGGCTTATGGCCACGACGACGCCACCTGGACTAACATTGGATTTTTGGACCTTGTGAGAAATGGCGTAATGTGGGCAATTGGCGACAAGGTAAAGGGGCAAATCGAAGCGCTGAAATTGCCAAATCCTGATATTTATAACTCGGATACCATTTCGCACTATACCAAGCGTCACGTGGTTCCTAAAATGCAGGACGCACTTTCACCTACTGAGTCAAACAAACTAACTCAGGTTCCTACGGACTTCGAAATTCAGCTTTTTGCTCAGGAGCCTGATATCACCAACCCAATTGCCATGGCTTGGGATGAAAGAGGACGCCTTTGGGTAGTAGAATCTGTGGATTATCCAAATACTTTTAAAGAAACGGATGGTGCTGCGAATGACCGTATTAAAATATGTGAAGATACGGACGGAGACGGCAAGGCGGATAAATTCACAGTTTTTGCCGATAAATTGAATATCCCTACCAGTATGGTTTTCTCTAATGGTGGGATTATCGTATCCATGGCACCCGACTTTGTGTTCATGAAGGATACCAACGGTGACGATGTAGCGGATGTTCGTGAAGTGATCATGACGGGTTGGGGTAAGAATGATACCCACGCCGGTCCTTCGAACTTGATGTATGGGTTTGATAACAAAATTTGGGGTGTTCTAGGCTATTCCGGCTTTAAAGGGACCATTGATGGTAGAAGCTGGACTTTCCCACAGGGGGTATATAGCTTTAAACCGAATGGTAAGGATTTTGAATATTTGGGTGGAAGTAGCAACAACACCTGGGGTTTGGGTATGACAGAGGATAATAACGTATTCCTTTCAACGGCCAATAATACCCATAGCGCGTATTACTCGTTCCCCACAAAATACATGCAGCGTAGCCTTGGTGGTGACCAGCCATCGGTTCAGTCTGTACAGAAAATTGATGGTCACTACGATGCGCATCCAATGACTCCGAACTTGCGTCAGGTTGATGTGGTAGGAGGTTTTACCTCGGCAGCGGGGCATCGATTCTATACGGCCAGAAATTATCCTAAGTCGTACTGGAACCGTGTTGCCTTAGTTACCGAGCCAACCATTCGTCTGGTTCACAATGCCATTATTGAGCCGGATGGTGCCGGTTTTAAAGAGAAAGATGGTTGGAATTTCATGGCTAGCTCGGACGAATGGTTTGGACCTGTACATGCCGAAGTAGGACCAGACGGAAACGTATGGGTGGCAGACTGGTATAATTTCATCATTCAGCACAACGTATTTGTTCCAGCGCAGTCTCCATCCGAATTTATTTTGCCGTTTACGGAGCAACCTCACGGACAAGGAAATGCATTTGTGAGCCCAATGCGTGATTTAAACCACGGTCGTGTATATAGGGTTGTTTACAAGAATGGCAAGAAAGCGCCTATGTTGAAGTTGTCGAAAACAGATTTACCGGGATTGGTGGCTGCTTTGGAAAACGACAATATGTTCTGGCGTATGACAGCGCAAAGACTTTTGGTTGAATCTAAAAACCTTTCTGCATTGCCTGAGCTGTATCGTATCATCAACAATACCAAATTGGATGAGGTTGGATTAAACAGTCCAGCAGTTCATGCACTATGGACACTACACGGATTGGGCGTTTTGGATGGATCTAACGCAGAAGCGCTAAATGTGGTTAACAAAGCTTTAACGCATCCGGCAGCGGGTGTACGGAAGGCAGCCATTATGGTATTGCCTAAAACGGCACAAAGTTTCGGTAGCATTGAAAAACTTTTGAAGGACCCTGCTCTCAACACTCGTTTGGCTGCATTTGTCGCTTTGATCGAACTTCCTGCTTCTGATCAAATTGGCGAGGTGATCTACCAGGCATCTTTGGATGACCAGAATACCAAAGATCAGTGGATATCAAAAGCTATTTTGGCTGGTGCAGTGGCCCATGAAAAAGGATTTTTAGCAGCATCTGCCAAGCAAACGGGCAAGTCGGCCTTTACAGAGCAGGTTTTGGTGGCTTTGAAAAAGGAAAGCTATCCATTGGCCAGAAGAAGTGTGATGAATTTCTCACCAGATGTTTCAGGAAAGGAAATAACCATTAAAGCCAATGTGACTAAAAACAAAGACAAGGCATTACAAGGTTTTATTGCTGGGCAGGGTGGAAAAGAGGGAGGCTATGCCCTATACATTGAAGATGGTAAGGTAGTGATGGCAGTTAAACAGCATGGTTCGGTAACCAAAGCAGTAACGACTGAGACGTTGCCGGAGAAATTTGATGTGGAGGCCAGACTTACCCAAGGTGGCGATATGGCCATTTTAATTGATGGCAAGCCTGCCGCAAAAGGAAAAGCACATATGTTGTTTGGAAGTCCTTTGAAAGGGAATTTCCGTACCGGAGAGGATTTGGAAAACGAAGATAAGATGGGATCGTACGAAGGCCGTTTCGGATTTGTGGGTAACTTTCAACGCGCTGTTCTTGAATTGAACAAACCTTCGGAAAGAGATCGTATGGAAGTAGCGAAGGAGAGTAAAGCATCTACAACAGCGGGTAATGCGGTCGTTATCGACCTTAAGGTTGAAAACGAGATCATGCAATACGATAAAAAGCTAATTACTGTTAAAGCAGGTCAGAAAGTAGTGATCAACCTGGAAAACCCGGATGGTATGCAGCACAACTTATTGATCATCAAGCCTGGATCTTTGCAAAAAGTAGGAAAGGCCGCTGACGAGATGTTGAGAGATCCGAAGGCAGCCGAAAAACAATACGTTCCTAAGATGCCGGAAGTGCTTTTTGCTACCAAACTGGTGAGCACTGGTGAAACGGTAAGTCTTGAATTTACAGTTCCAAATGTGCCAGGTGACTATCCCTATGTTTGTACTTTCCCGGGACACTGGAGAGGAATGAACGGTATCATGCGTGTAACTAAGTAAAAGGAAAAATCACATTAGTAACCTTAATATTATGATTAAAGCATTTTTAAGATCTGGATTTGTATTATTACTCACTTGCCTATTGGGCATGGGGGTGTCAAACGCCGAAAAGGATCCATCGAAAAAGAAAAAGGCTATCCGGGTTTTGATGGTGGGCGGAGGTTCATCGCACGATTTCAACCGCTGGTATAAGCAGGAAGACGTAGCAACCCTTCAAAAAGATGGATTGGCTTCGGTCGATTATACCGACGATCCGACAACCATTCTGGCAAAATTGCCGCAAACCGATGTATTGTTTCTAACGAATAACCAACCTATTCAGGACGATGCAACGCGTAAAGCCATTTTTGCATTTGCAGAAGCAGGTAAGGGCTTGGTTTTGGCGCATCCTGCACTTTGGTATAACTGGAAAGACTGGCCGGAATACAACCAGCAACTGGTAGGTGGTGGTTCTCGTGGCCATGATAAGTATGGCAATTTTGAAGTCGTTATCACCAATAAAAAGCATCCGGTAACGAAAGGTATACCAGCCACTTTCAGTCTGGACGATGAGTTATACTACTACAAAATAGATCCAAGTGGAACACCTGTTGAGGTATTGGCAACGGCGAAATCACCAAAGTCTGGTGAAGTATTCCCGAACCTGATCGTGGTAAAACATCCTAAAACCAGAATTGTAGGTGTATGTTTGGGACACGACGCTGCTTCTCATACGTATGAACCCTATAAAACCATGATCCGTAACGCGGTGAAATGGGTAGCGAAAAAGTAGTCGTTTTAAAATCAATTCAGCAATTTCAATTTTTTAATAAATAATACAATCATGAGTCAGAAGCAAATCACAGTCGTAATTGTTGGTATGGGCTTTGGTAAAGAATTCATATCCATTTATCAAAACCATCCGAATATTAAAGCTGTCGGAATCTGTACCCGACGCAAAGAGGTAAGGGACGAGTTGACTGCTAAATTTAATCTGGACCCAAATCTGGTTTTTGAAAATTTCGACGACATCCCACAACGTGAAGATGTTGATGCCATCCATATTGTAACGCCTGTACCCGATCACGCAAGAATGACGCTTGCGTCATTAAATGCCGGTAAGCATACTGCTTGTACTATCCCAATGGCGATGACCAAAGAAGACTGTATCGCTATTGTTGAAGCAAAACGCCGTGTTAACAAGGTATATATGATGATGGAAACAGCCCTATATACCCGTGAGTTTTTGTATGGCCTAAAATTGGCTGAGGCAGGAGAATTGGGTAGAATTCAGTTCGTGCGTGGTTCACACATTCAGGACATGAGCATGGACGGATGGGATGAGTACTGGAAAGGATATCCACCGATGTTGAATGGTACACATGCCATTTCTCCATTGTTGAAAATTAACAATACCATTGCTGAAACAGTGGTGTGCCACGGATCAGGAAGATTGAGTGAGGATCTGGCTAGCAGATACGGTTCTCCATTTGCTGTTGAAACGGCTACATTTACCCTGAAAAACTCTGACGTGGTAGCCGAAGCAACGCGTTCACTTTTCGATGTGGTTCGTCAGTATCGTGAGAGTTACGATGTGTATGGAACAAAAATGTCGTTCGAGTGGGAGCAGTTACAGGATGAAGAGCATATTATTTTTGATGGTGGCGAAAACGCGAAACGCGTTGCTATTCCGGATACGGACGACTTGCTGATTGAACCGATCAAGCATTTTACAAGAAGAGAAAAAATCGATGATCCTAACCACGTTTCATTCCTTCAAGGAGCGGGCCATGGTGGATCACACCCACACCTGGTGCAGGAATTTGTGGCGGCCATTGTAGAAGGTAGAGATTCTGCGGTGGATGCTGCGCTTGCCGCCAACTATACTTGTGCCGGTATTTGTGCACACGAATCGGCCATGAATGGTGGAATTCGGGTTAACATACCAAGTTTCGAGGCATAATAAGCAATCAAAGTATTTTTAGCCCGCGAGGGTACCATTTCTTAGCCATGGGCATTTTGCTCATGGCTATTAATCATTTTAAATCATGTTATTTGGAGCAAGCACATTTATTTGGGTATCCCCATTTTCGACAGAAAATGTCGATTTACTGACTAAGGTAAAAAACATGGGCTATGATATTATAGAAATAGCCGTTGAAAACACCAGTATAATAGACTGGAAACTGATTAAAGACGTGGCCCGTGATCTTGATTTAAAAATTACGATCAGTGGTGCATTTGGTACAGAAAGGGATATATCCAGTACAGAGCCTCACTACCGTGCGTTAGGGAAACAGTATATCATTGACTGTATTAAAATTGCTCATGATACAGGGAGTCCTATTTTTGGAGGCCCGCTATACTCGGCAGTAGGTAAAACGAGGTTGGTTTCGGAAGAACAGAAAAAACAGGAGCGAGCCTGGTGTGTGGAAACCTTGGTTGACGTGAGTCATATAGCTGCGGACCATGGCGTAGTCCTGGGTCTTGAGCCATTGAACCGATTTGAGACCGATATGGTGAATACGGTGGATCAGGCATTATCCATTGTCAACGAGGTGTCGAGCCCAAACCTTAAAATTGTTTTGGATACTTTTCATTCCAACATTGAAGAGAAGGATATACCGGCTTCCATCCGTAAAATTGGAAAGGATTTACTATGCCATGTGCAGGGTAATGAAAGCGACCGTGGTACGCCCGGTACGGGTCATCTGGAATGGGCCGGAATACGGGATGCGTTGGTAGAGATAGGGTATGAAGGCGCTGTGGTTATAGAAACGTTTGGTCAGCCTTCTAAGGAGTTGGCAAGAGCGGCCTGTATATGGCGCCCATTGGCCAATAGTGCCGATGAACTAGCCAGTGAAGGGCTTGCCTTTTACAAGAGAATATTTCCTGCCGGAATAAATGTGTCCGGCAAAAAGTGGGATTGGCGATAAATTGTTGCTGGTATAACCGAATTGATTTTAATTTTTGGGTTAATAAATAATAAACTTAGTATCGATGAAATTACTAAAACTAACCTTGGGTGCACTGCTGGTAAGCTTGACCATGCAGAACTGCACCACAAAGACCGAAGAAAAGAAAGAAGAAACCGCTTCTGTGTCGGCTCGTGAAATCTGGTCGAAGGAGCAGGCTAAGGAATGGTACGCCAAGCAAGGATGGCTTGTTGGTGCCGACTTCCTGCCTAGTACAGCCATCAATCAGCTGGAAATGTTTCAGGAAGCATCTTTTGACACGGCAACGATTAACAAAGAGCTGGGCTGGGCATCGGAGATTGGTATGAATACCATGCGGGTATATCTTCATGACTTGCTATATGAACAAGATTCCGTAGGTTTTTTCAAACGGGTAGATACATTTTTGGAAATCGCCGACAAGCATAAAATTAAGCCGATGCTGGTTTTATTTGATTCTTGTTGGGATCCGTTCCCAAAACTGGGGACACAAAGAGCACCTAAGCCAGGCGTTCATAACTCGGGTTGGGTGCAAAGTCCCGGTTTGGAGGCATTGAAGGATAGCACGCAATATCCGCGTTTGGCCAGATATGTCAAGGGAACCGTGGCGCACTTTGCGAACGACGAGCGGGTACTTGCCTGGGATATTTGGAATGAGCCGGAAAATCCTAACACCAGTGCGTATGGAAAGGTGGAGCTGGCGAATAAGGTGGATTATGTTTTACCGCTGTTGAAGAAATCGTTCGAGATGGCGAGAGCGGCTAATCCGAGCCAACCGCTTACTGCGGGTGTTTGGGCCGGGGACTGGACCACGCCTCAAACACTCAAACCAATCGAAACGCTGATGATTAGCGAGTCGGATGTGGTTTCTTTTCACAATTACGAAAATGCTGAGAAATTTGAGGACTGCATTAAAAAATTGCAGCAGTATGATCGCCCTATCATTTGTACGGAGTATATGTCACGGGGTAATGGCAGCTTCTTTGAAGGATCTTTACCAATTGCTAAAAAGTACAATGTGGGAGCTATCAACTGGGGATTGGTAGATGGGAAGTCGCAGACGATCTATCCTTGGGATAGCTGGAAAAAGACCTATACAAAAGAGCCTGATCTTTGGTTTCACGATATCTTCCGCAAGGATGGAACACCGTACCGTCAGGCAGAAGTTGATCTGATTAAAAAGCTAACAGCTAGTAAATAAAAATTGCCCCGGATGTCCGCCATCCGGGGCAACTTTATTATAGGCCTTCTTGGGTGCGTAAAAGGTCTTCCAATGTTTCGCGACGGCGTACCAGGCGGGCCTCGCCATTGTCCACTAAAACTTCGGCGGGACGCATACGCGCATTATAGTTCGAACTCATGGTATATCCATAGGCACCTGCATTGAGGAATGCCAATACATCTCCCTGACGAACCTCCGGTAGATGGCGGTCCGATGCAAATGTGTCCGTTTCGCATATATAACCCACTACATTATAGGCTTTTTCTTCTCCCGTTGGGTTGGAAACATTCAAAATATGGTGGTAAGATCCATACATCATCGGGCGGATCAAATGGTTAAGGCCGGAGTCGATGTGCACAAATGTACGTGCCGGGTCTTCTTTGACAACCGTTACAGTTGTGAAAAGAAAGCCAGACTCGCTCACCAGAAACTTGCCCGGTTCAAACCACAATTGTAGTTCACGACCATATTCTGCACAAAACTTTTTGAAGCGCTCCGAGATTTTGTTTCCCAATAATTCCATATCGGTTATGGCATCTCCTGGCATATAGGAAACTTTAAAGCCGCCACCAAGGTCTATAATTTCCAGGTCGGGGAAGGATTTTGCGGCTTCAAAAAGGATATCTGCAACTTGTAAAAATGGTTCGGCATCCTTAATATCTGATCCCGTATGTTGGTGCAAGCCAATAATCTTGATATCGTATTTTTTAACGATTTCAAGGATTTGATCGAGCAACAATACCGATATACCAAATTTAGAATCTGCGTGCGCAGTCATAATTTTGGCGTTTCCGCCGGCTGCCACATTGGGTTTAATCCGGATCAAACAGGGCTTCGTGTTGCCATAGGTTTGTCCAAACCATTCGAGTAAAGGAAGGCTATCTACATTCACAATCGCACCTGCTTCTACGGCATCCTTCACTTCTTCAAAGGGTACACCACTTGGTGTAAATGTAATCTGGTTGGCGTTGTATCCTGCTCGTTTTCCCATCTCCAGTTCACCAGGGGAAACTACATCCAATTCGACACCAATAGATTTCATCAGTTTTAGCACCGAAAGATTGGTGTTGGATTTACAAGCGAATTTTATTTTCATGTTTATGCCGGCAAAGGCGTGC
>CALGRQ010000214.1 GCA_937880795.1 uncultured Dyadobacter sp.
ACATTCCACGTCGGTGGTACTGCATCTAACATTTCTGTGGATGCAAATATCAAGGCGAAATTCGACGGAACAATTCAATTTGAAGAGTTGCGTTTGGTGGAATCTGTAAACTCAGAAGGTGATCCAATTACGGTAGTAATGGGTCGTTCCGGTGAGGTGAAGATTGTAAATCTTGAAACAGGACAGTTATTGATTTCAAACAACGTTCCTTACGGAGCTCAGCTTTTGGTTAAAGAAGGCGAGAAAGTAACAAAAGGTCAGGAACTTTGTACTTGGGATCCATATCACGCGGTAATCCTTTCTGAATTCACTGGGGTTGTGTCATTCGACGCCATTGAGGAAGGAATCACTTACCGTGAAGAATTTGATGAGCAAACTGGTTTCCAGGAATCAGTAATCATTGAAACACGTGATAAAACCAAAAACCCGGCGATCGTGGTGAAAGGTAAATCTACGTTGTTGAAAGATCAGACTGAGAAAGGGTATAACCTTCCAGTGGGTGCTCGTTTGGTTGTGAAGGCAGGATCAAATGTGAAAGCGGGTCAGCCTCTGGCTAAAATCCCACGTGTGGTTGGTAAAACCCGCGATATCACAGGAGGTTTGCCACGTGTAACGGAATTATTCGAAGCACGTAACCCATCTAACCCAGCAACGGTATCTGAAATTGATGGTGTTGTTACTTATGGTGGTGTTAAACGTGGTAACCGTGAGATCCATATCGAATCTCGTGATGGTACACAACGTCGTTACATGGTTGCTCTTTCGAAACACATTCTTGTACAAGATGGCGATTTCGTAAAAGCAGGAGATCCATTATCCGACGGTGCTATTACACCGGCTGATATCTTGTCTATCAAAGGACCTACGGCTGTTCAGGAATATCTTGTGAATGAAATTCAAGAGGTATACCGTCTGCAAGGTGTGAAGATTAACGATAAGCACATCGAGTGTATCGTTCGTCAGATGATGCAAAAAGTAGAAATTCTTGATGCAGGTGATACCAACTTCCTTGAGATGCAACCAGTTGACCGTGTTGTATTCCGTGAAGAAAATGATAAAATACTTGATTTGAAAGTTGTTGAAGACGCTGGTAGCTCGGATACACTTAAACCAGGTATGATCATTTCTGTACGCCGTCTGCGCGACGAAAACTCAAGCTTGAAACGCCGCGACCTTAAATTAGTTGTTGCTCGTGATGCACAAGCAGCTGTTGCGAAACCTACTTTGATGGGTATCACACAAGCTTCTTTGGGTACTGAAAGTTTTGTTTCTGCGGCGTCGTTCCAGGAAACAACCAAAGTACTTTCCGAAGCGGCTGTACGTGGAAAGCGCGACGAACTGAAAGGTCTGAAGGAGAACGTGATTGTTGGTCACTTAATCCCGGCTGGTACAGGTATGCGTAAATATGAAAACCTAATCGTTGGTTCTAAGGAAGAATACGACGCTTTGGCTGAATCTCGCGAAAAACAAACACGCAAAAAGCGTGAATTGGCTTAATCGCAATTCAAAGTAAATTTAGGGAGTCGGTTCTTCGAAAGAGGGACCGACTCTTTTTTTTGCATACGTATTATTTTAGTAATTTAGTTTCTCGGTGGAACAAGTCATTCATATCTGTTCGGGCCATAATTAAGTAAGCTATATCATTTTCTGTTGATCAGATTTAGCAGAAGGAATAGAGATTTCGCGGACACCAAAATTGAATACATTTTAATAGACCCATGGAGGAAAAAAACAAAGAGAACGAACAGCAGATCAATGTTGAGCTATCAGAAGAAATGGCAGAAGGAGTTTACTCTAACTTGGCCATGATTGCCCACTCTAACAGTGAATTTATATTGGATTTTATACGGCTAATGCCGGGTGTTCCCCGTGCGAAAGTGAAGGCGCGTGTCATTATAACGCCAGAGCACGCCAAAAGATTAGTGGCCGCATTAAAAGACAATATTAATAAATACGAAGATCAATACGGTCCGATTCCAAGTTCTCAGGACAATGAGCCCACATTTAATTTCCCTGTGAGTTTTGGAGGTCCAGGAGGGGAGGCGTAAGCACGATTCATATCTTCTTTGTATACATCGTTCAAGATATCTAATAGAAAATCCCTGACTACCTGGTCGGGGTTTATTATTATGTTTAGTATAAATTTCAGTTATTGAATCAAAGTCAGAACATCTTTTAACACTTCATATATGCATGCGCTTTTTCGAAAGATCATTCTGGTTGGCCTTGTGATTATCGGTTTTTCGTCTTGTAACCAAGAACAAAAAACCGACAAGCCTGTTGAAACGCAAGAATTTGAGCCGACTGCAAGTTTAAGTAAATCGAGATATAACTTGGGCGATTCGGTAGCCATTCATTTCGACCAGCCTGTAGCCAAGTTGGATATACAAATGGTGGGACTTGACCTGTTGATTAAAACGGCCTCTGATTCCACGGTAATAGTGCCCAAAAAAGCGAACGTCGGTTGGCAGCAGCTGGTCGTGCGTGGTGTTAGAAAGGACAACAGTAGCTTTGCGGATACCATTCGTATAGAATTGTTGTCCGATGTAGTACCTACTGAAATTATATATACCAAACAGGCAACTTATCCACATCTCAAATCCAGTTTTACCGAAGGGCTAGAATTTTATAAGAATGAACTGTATGAAGGCACAGGCGAAAATGGTAAATCGCAGCTACTTAAATTAGATCTTAACACTGGAAAAGCGCTGAAATCGGTAAATCTCGATCAAAAATATTTTGGAGAAGGGATAACCATCGTTCATGACAAAATCTATCAGCTAACCTGGCAGTCGGGCGTTTGTTTTCGATATAATATGGATTTTAGTCTGGATAAAACGTTTAACTATTATTTTCAAGGGTGGGGGCTTACACATAATGATACTACACTCATGATGAGTGATGGTTCCAATAAAATACATTTCTTTAATACGGAATTTGAAAAAACAGGCGATTTGCAGGTATACGATAATAATGGCCCCGTAACGAAGCTGAACGAACTTGAATATGTAAATGGCTTTATATATGCTAATGTATTCGAAAGTACCCGTATAGTTAAAATTGATGCTACTACAGGTAAGGTAGTAGCTTTCATGAATATGGATAAAATAGTACCTGCGGAGGTAGATGTAAGGAAGGACGTTTTAAACGGTATTGCTTTCAATCCGGAAGACAAGTTATTATATGTTACAGGTAAAAACTGGCCGGTGATGTATAGTGTGAAAATAAAAGACACCACAATATTTTAACTGATAAACATGAAAAATACCCGTAGAAATTTTATTGCAAGTTCTGTTGCATTAGCAGCAGGTACCGCTGTTTCAATAGCTGCACCAACCCTAAAAAGTAAAACGCCTTTGGTTCACCATGTTTTTTTCTGGTTGAAAAACCCTGGTTCAATAGCAGATCGAGATCGGCTTGTTGAAGGATTAAAAACGTTGCGTAAAATAGAATCCATTAAGGAGTTACGTATAGGTATTCCTGCAAGCACTGAAAAACGCGACGTGGTGGACAACAGTTGGGGCGTGTCTGAGCTCATGTTTTTTGAAGACCTTGCTGGTCAGGCCATCTATCAGGATCATCCCATTCATCAGAAATTTATCAAAGATTGCAGCCACCTATGGGATAAGGTTATCGTATATGATGCAATGGATGTATAGCATTAATAACGACTAAGTTGGAATTGAGATTTGCCGGATTGAGAAATTCCGGCAAATTTTTTGTGTCTGCTAATAGGTTGCGGAACCGTAGGGACTTCTTCATTAAGTGATACGCACTTTTAGTTTGTATATAAAAGTTTAGTTATTTTATTGATAATCAGATATATTCAACCATTTTGTTGCCTTCTTTTCTGGGCTTTATTAATTTATTATGTAATTTGTAGTTGAACTGTCTGAATGAAATTTGCCAGTTCTTACAACTATAAATAAGCGTTTCCTGAACTTCTCAATTTTCAAGAAAAATTATTCACCATGGCGTTATTCAAATTAACTGTAAACAAGCGGGCTTACCAGGCAGATGTGGAGGGAGATACTCCGCTCTTGTGGGTACTCCGCGATAATCTTGGACTAGTTGGAACCAAATACGGTTGCGGAATTGCCCAGTGTGGTGCTTGCACGGTACATCTGGACGGTAAAGCGGTTCGTTCGTGCGTGTTGCCGGTGTCTGCAATCGGGCAAGGAAAAGTAACAACAATCGAAGGTTTATCAGACAAAGGGGACCATCCTGTACAACAGGCGTGGGACGAAGTAGATGTAGCACAATGCGGATATTGCCAGGCAGGGCAAATTATGACTGCTGCGGCATTATTAAAGGAAAAACCTAAACCTACAGACGAGGAAATTGTAAATACGATGAATGGAAACATTTGCAGGTGCGGTACCTATCATCGTATACACGAAGCAGTGAAAGTGGCAGCCTCTAAAACGAAATGATCATGGAAACATTCGAAAATACATCGAGGCGGAGTTTTATGAAAATTGCCGCTGCGGCCGGAGGAGGACTTTTTCTGGGTTTTAACTGGACAAATGCAACGGCTTCGCCGGTTGTTGTACATGCAAAAGACGTGGCCGCCGGTACCGTGAACTTCAATAGTTATTTGTCAATTGGTACTGATAATATTATAACCATAGTTTCTCCTAATCCCGAAATTGGACAAGGTATCAAAACAGCCTTTCCTATGGTGGTGGCCGAGGAACTGGATGCGGATTGGAAGACTGTAAAAACGGTACAGGGGAATCTGGATCCAGCTGCATTCGAAAGACAGGTAACGGGTGGAAGTGGCGCGGTCCCTCATTCGTGGGAGCGACTACGCCAGGCTGGTGCAACGGCAAGATATTTATTGGTAGAAGCAGCTGCGGCACGTTGGAAAGTGCAACCCACGGAATGTTCTACAAGTGATGGAAAGGTTTTCCATAAAGCTTCTGGTAAATCGCTAAGCTATGGCGAACTGGTTGAAGAGGCGTCCAAGTTAACTGCACCCAAAGAAGTAAAGCTGAAAGAAGAAAAGGACTTCAAATTAATAGGGAAGTCGGTGAGAAATGTGGATAACCACAATATAGCCACAGGTAAACCACTATTTGGGCTTGATTTTCATCGGGAGGGGATGTTGTTTGCTGTCATTCAGCGGCCCAAAGCCTTTGGTTTTAAATTACAATCAGTGGACGATAAGGCGGCCAGAGCAATGCCTGGAATTGTGGATGTTGTAACCTTCGAAAATAGTGTTGCTGTTGTTGGTAAATCAACCTGGCAAGTAAATAAAGCACGCCTGGCACTAAAAATAGAATATGAAAAAGCGGCCGATTTGGAAAGTTCTTCTGACCACAACCGCATTTTTCAGGATTTGTTAAATAATGGTGAAGCGACTGTACGCCGTAAGGATGGTGATGTCCATACAGCTTTTAAAAATGCAGCAAAGGTAATTAAGGCGGAGTATCAGTGTCCGTTTTTAGCGCATAGTCCGCTAGAACCAATGAACTTCTTTGCGCATGTTCGGGCAGATGGGGTGGAACTGGTTGGTCCCACGCAAACTCCGGATCGTGCAAGAGGAGAAGTTGCCAAACTCACCGGTTTTCCTGTTGAAAAAATATCTGTTGAGATTACACGTCAGGGGGGCGGATTTGGTCGTCGACTTGCCGCAGACTTTGTTGTGGAAGCAGCTCATGTGTCAAAACTAGTGAAAGCTCCTGTAAAGGTGATCTGGACGAGGGAGGATGATATGACAGGAGGTATATATAGGCCAGCTGTGAGATATCGTTTTGAAGCAGCCTTGGATAAATCCGGTGAATTGATCGGATATAAGTTGAGAGGCGTTGGGATGAATGCAGGGAACAGTACTCGTGAAGATAATTTCCCTTCGGGATCTGTTGATAACCTTTTAATCGACTCTGTCGATCATAAATCTCCCATTACTACTGGACCATGGCGAGCTCCCATCACAAATTTCCTGGCCTATGCCGAACAATCGTTTTTGGATGAAGTTGCAGAGGCCGCAGGGAAGGATCCGATAGAATTTCGTCTGAACCTTTTAGAAAAGGCAAAAAAGCAACCAGCGGGTGAAGTGAAGTATGATATAGACCGAATGATCGCGGTTATCAAACTGGCACGTGACAAAAGCAACTGGGGTAAGAAAAAAGGCGTGCATCAAGGGTTTAGTGTGTATTTCTCACATCGCTCTTATGTAGCGCAGGTGGGTGAAGTTGTTATAGAGAAAGGTAAGCCTATCCTAAAAAATGTCATAGCAGCTGTGGATTGTGGCATTGTGATCAACTTAAGTGGATCGTTGCAGCAGGTGCGCGGCGGTGTTGTGGATGGACTCGGACATGCCATGTATGGCAATATGACGTTTAAAAATGGAGCTGCTGATCAGACCAACTTTGATGGGTTTAGATTAATCAGAATGAGTGAAATTCCAGAAGTTGATGTGCATTTTGTCGACAATGGAATATCGCCTACGGGCTTAGGCGAACCAGCCTTACCACCAACAGGAGGAGCCGTAGCCAATGCTTTTTACAAAGCCACCAAGCAGAGATTAAGAAATCAGCCTTTTATCGAGGAACCTTTGTTTAAAGGGATTTCGTGATTTGAGGGTTTGAAAAATTATTGAGTCCAGTCCGTTGCAACTTTATCTTGCAACGGACTTTTTTATTTAAGGAATGGCAGTTACATCATTTAGAATATTTGTCGACCAAAGCAGTAGGATTAAGGAATATAAACTTATGTGTTAGAGTTTCTTGTATAGGGTTTCGTGATGCTGGTTTTTACTTTTTGTAGCAAATAAGTTCTTCCTCCATGAGCAATCAAAAAATCGGGAATTATCGCTGGGGTATAGTAGTGCTTTTGTTTACTGCCACAACCATCAATTATCTGGACAGGCAGATTATCGGCTTATTGAAACCCATTCTTGAAAAGGAATTCAATTGGTCTGAAACCGATTTTGCCCGTATTGTAATGGCATTTACGGCGGCCTACGCAGTCGGACTGTTACTTTTTGGCTGGTTGATCGATAAAATTGGTACAAAGTTGGGATACTCCATCACGATTGTGTTTTGGAGTATAGCTGGGATGCTGCATGCAGTTGCAAAAAGTGCTCTTGGATTCGGGGTGGCGCGGGTTGGTTTAGGGCTTGGGGAGGCCGGGAATTATCCGGCGGCTGTTAAAGCTGTGGCGGAGTGGTTTCCAAAAAAAGAACGAGCGCTTTCAACCGGCATCTTTAACGCCGGAACTAACGTTGGTGCTTTGGTTACTCCGCTCGTTGTTGGCTGGTATTTACATTGTTTCTTGTTCTATTTCTGGCAGGAAGTATTTTGGATCACTGGAGCTTTTGGTTTTGTTTGGTTGATTTTCTGGTTGATTTATTACGATATTCCCGCCCAGCAAAAACGACTTTCAAAAGAAGAATATGGGTATATTACCAGTGGCCAGGAGTCTGAAGAGACTGGGGAGAAAACAAATGTTAGTTGGCTTAAACTATTCACCTTCCCACAAACCTGGGCCTATATTACGGGTAAAGGATTGATTGATCCTATTTACTGGTTTTTCCTGTTTTGGCTTCCATCCTATTTTGCTTCAACATTTAATCTCGATCTTAAAAAGCCAAGCCTCGAATTGATGCTTATTTATACAGCCACTACTGTGGGGAGTATAAGTGGAGGGTGGTTTTCCTCACAATTAATTAAGAGAGGTTGGGTAGTCGTAAAGGCGCGAAAGGCTGTTTTACTCACCATTGCTATACTCGAACTGACCGTCATAACGATTCAATTTGCAACCAATGTATGGATGGCCGTTGGCTTGATCAGCTTTGCGGTGGCGTTACATCAGGCATGGGCAACCAATGTTTTTACGCTTCCTTCTGATCTTTTCCCCAAGCAAGTGGTGAGTTCCGTGGTAGGTATTGGTGGTATGGCCGGCGCTGTGGGAGGCATACTCTTCCCCATTCTTATTGGAAGTTTATTGGATAGTTATAAAGCCGTTGGAAACCTGGCAGGCGGCTATAACATTATATTCACGATTTGTGGTTGTACTTATTTAGTAGCGTGGCTAATCATCCACTTGCTAACGAGGAAATCGGGTGGGGTTAATCCGGAATCGCTAAGTTGAAGAGGTAGAATAGCAATATTTCTTTCTTCGAATGAATTCAAATTGTCTACTTTTAAAGTGAGATTTGAATCTGATTGTTGCAAAGCGTTTTCCTAATCAATATGAGCAAAAATAAATTTTCCTGGAAGTTGTTTCAGCAGGCACCCATCGTTGGTATTGCAAGAAATATATCCTTGGATGCCATGAAGCATATTTTACCATTGTATAGAGCGGCTGGGTTGACTAACGTTGAAATTACTATGAATACCCCGGGTGCAGTGGAGATTCTTCGCTACGCGTTGGAAAATGAGGCAGAAGGTTTGAATATAGGAGTGGGTACAGTCTGTACGAAAAAGGAATTGATGCGTGCATTGGATGCAGGTGCACAGTTTGTTGTTACCCCCATCCTTAATAAAAAAGTTATCAACATATGTGTTGAAAAGGGAGTTCCTATCATGCCCGGTGCTTATACTCCCACCGAAATATACAAGGCCTGGTCCTTAGGTGCGAACGTTGTAAAGGTATTTCCGGCCACGGCCTTGGGGCCATCCTTTATCAAAGATCTAAAAGGGCCGATGAGTCAAATCAAGTTGTTGCCCACGGGTGGAGTAAGCCTCGACAACATGCAGGAGTTCCTAAAAGCTGGTGCAGCTGGTCTAGGTATCGGTGGACAACTATTTGATCAAAAACTTATTGATGCTGAAAATTGGGACGGATTACAGGTACACTTTGGAAAGTTTGTGAGTCGATTGGTATAGAAATAGTGTAATACTTAAGTCCAGTTTATATAATTGAGAGTAGGAGAATTTTTTTACTCAAATTTTTGTAAAGGTTGACAACCTTAATAATGTATGCACATTCTGATTGTAGAAGATGACGAAAGGCTGGCTTCGTTAATTAAACGGGTATTGGAAGAGAATGCCTATGCTTCCACAGTTGCATATGACGGCGCGATGGGTTTGAAACTGGCACGTCAGCATGATTATGATTTAATTATCACTGATGTAGTTCTTCCAAAAATGGATGGTATTGAGATGTGTAAGGCTATTCGCAATATAAAACCTGATGTACCCATCATTATGTTGACTGCCTTGGGCACAACAGATGATAAGGTAGAAGGTTTTGATGCCGGAGCAGATGATTATCTGGTAAAACCGTTTGATTTTAGAGAATTGCAGGTAAGAATAAGAGCCCTATTGAAGCGTGGGAGTACGGGAGGTAGAGCAAGTGGATTTCTTCTTACATACGCTGATCTCATCATAAATAATCATACGAAAACCGTGAGCCGTTCAGGGGTTGAAATAAATCTAACGCCGAAGGAATTTAAATTACTTGAATACATGGTTGAAAACTGCGATCGTGTTTTGTCTCGGACAGAAATTGCCGAAAAGGTATGGGGGACACATTTTGATACCGGGACCAATTTTATAGATGTGTATGTCAATTATCTTCGAAAGAAAATTGATCGGGACTTTGAAGTTAAGCTGATCCACACAAGACCGGGTATGGGCTTTATCTTTAAGGTACCATGAAGATTCGGACAAAGTTGAGCCTTCTTTTTACCTTTTTAACGGCTACAATACTGTTGGTTTTTGCTGCCACAGTTTATTTTTCTGCGTCTCAAAGCAGAGAGTCTCAATTTTATAAAAGTCTTAGAAAGGAAGCCATCACCAAAGCAAACTTATTTTTTACAGCGAAAGTAAGTCCTTCAACTTTACAAGCGATATATAAAAATAATCGTGAAACGATCAGCGAAGTAGAAGTTGCCATTTACGACACCTCTTTTCAGTTGCTTTATCACGATGCTCCGGAGCTTGATTTTGTGAAAGCAACAAAGGATATGGTTCGCAATATCAAGAAAAATAAGCAGATTAGTTTCTATAAGGATCAGTGGCAGGTTGTAGGAATTCTCTTTAATTATCAGGATAAGGATTATGCCGTGGTTGCAACGGCCTATGACCAATATGGCTATCAAAAATTAGGGGTTTTATTCAATACCATCATTGCTGTATTTATAGGCTCCATTCTCCTCATTTACCTCTTAGGCCGTTTTTTTTCTCAGAAGGCCCTATCTCCGGTTACCGATATCGTAAAAAATGTAAAAAGTATCACCGCTTCCAATCTGGATCTGAGAGTGAATACTACGGCTGGAAAGGATGAAATTGCAGAGCTTTCTGCAACATTTAATGAAATGTTGGATCGCCTGGAGAATTCTTTCGATGCACAAAAACAATTTGTATCCAATATATCTCATGAACTCCGAACACCCATTGCTGCTTTAATTACAGAATTAGAATTGGCTATTGAGAAGGATCGGACTGGAATTGAGTATAAAAATGTAATATCCAACGCAATTGGAGACTCGCACAAGCTGGCCAAACTTACCAATAGTTTACTCGATTTCGCGAAGGCAAATTATGATTCCTCTGAAATAGGATTTAAAACCGTTCGGGTGGACGAAATCCTATTGGATGCCCGACAGGAAATTCATAAACAATTTAGCGACTATATTATTGAGATTGATTACGAGTCAGACTTTGAAAATGAAGAAGATATATCAGTATCCGGTAATGAATATCTATTAAAAGTTGCCTTCGCTAATTTGATTGAAAACGGATGCAAGTTTTCACCAGAAAAAACGAGCAGAATATCGATTGGAATGCAAGAGGGCCGGGTTATTCTTAAATTTGTCGATAAAGGTATAGGAATACAAGCGCAGGATTTACCCCATATTTTTACCCCTTTTTATAGAGGTGTCAATCAGAAATATACCGATGGGAATGGGATTGGTCTTTCGTTAAGCAGTAAAATTATTGCGATTCATCATGGAAAGCTAACAGTTCAGTCGGATAGAACTATTGGAACCACGTTTACCGTTACACTGACTCACCTTTAATTTAGTCTCTAATGGTTTTATAATATTATTATAAACCATCTCTAACTATGTTTTAGCGTTCTTTCATCGAGGTTTGCTGCCGGATAGATTACCCCCTAACGGTTATGCAAAGATTAATGATATTGGTATTTTTTTTGGTCGGCACCTGCTTTAACCATGCTCAGGGGCAAGTCGGGTTAACGCTCCAAAAAGCCCTTCAAAATGCCAGAGAGAACAATCCTTTCTTAAAATCCCAGGCGTTGAATGTGGGCATTGCTCAGGCCGATATTACTACTGCCGGTCTACGGCCTAATCCTGTTTTAAATAATCAGAGCCTTCAGTTATTGCAAGCATCGCGCTCGGCTCCGGGTGTTAATCTGATGAACAGGCATAATCAGCAAATATGGTGGCAGTTAACTAAAACATTTCAGTTACCTGCTCAGCGTTTGAATAAGATAGAATTTGCCGGCAAAAACGCAGAATTATCTCAAAATGTTTTGAAAGATACAGAGCGCAATTTGTTCCTAGATGTAGCGATGAAATGGCTGGATGTGTGGATGTTACGCAAGGAGTTGGATGTGCTGCAAATGGCAAAAAGCAATACAGATAGTCTGGTTCT
This sequence comes from uncultured Dyadobacter sp., assembly GCA_937880795.1. Lineage (GTDB taxonomy): Bacteria > Bacteroidota > Bacteroidia > Cytophagales > Spirosomataceae > Dyadobacter. The sequence continues at coordinate 11,571 of CALGRQ010000214.1, forward strand.
TATTAATCGTGTAAGACTAAAAAATCAGGTTATTACGGAAACGGACTTAGTTCGTACAGAGCTTCTTGCCGGACAATACCAAATGGAGATGAAGTCTACGGTTCAGGACTATCGTAATGAGCTAATCAACTTACAAACCTTGCTTGGTGAAAAAACAGAGGTTTCTATTGACACTAGCGATCATTTTGACGCATTCAGTAATTTGTTAAATCCAGATACACTTGCTAATCGGTCGGATGATCGTACGGATATGCAAATGCTGAAAACAGCGATACAGGCCGCTGATGTAAATATGAAACTTCAAAAATCATTAGCGCTACCTCAGCCGGAATTAGGCTTGATCTATAACCCACAAAATACGAATCCTTATTTTGGTTTTTTTGCCACCATTGATTTACCCTTTTTCTCTCGAAATCAGGGGGAGATTCAAAAATCTAAGATCATTAAAAGCCAGGCTGAGCAAGATTTGTTTGCCAAACGAATGTTGGTAAGTAGTGAAATTGAAACAGCTCAAAAATCCTATCAGATTAACAAAAAGAATGTTGAGGACTTTACAGGACTTTTAGCTCAGGCTGAAAAAATATTGTCCAGCGTCAGGTATTCTTATTTACGGGGAGGTACATCCATTGTAGACCTTCTGGAAGCTCACAGAAGTTGGCTGGCAACACGCCAACAATATTATAAAACATTACAGCAATACAGACAGAGCTATGTTCGGCTCTTGTACGTTTCAGGACTCATTAATCAACTTGCAATTTAAAACATGAAAAACCTTCTTTTATACAGTGTAATAATCGCTGGAATACTATGGAGTTGTGGGAAGAAAGAAGAAGCACGCACGCCCAAAGAAGAGCCTGTACCAGAAGTTAGCCAGGACGGAACGAAGATTGTTTTTCCGGGAGAAAAAATTGCGTCATTTTTTACCACCGAAATGGCGGGTAGTTCGCAAATGGCGGCAAGCTTTGGTGCACCGGCAAAAGTGGCAGCCACTGTTGCGCGCTCGGGCGAGGGAGCCGGCCAAAACATTATTTTGTTTGAAGATCCTTCTTTGGCTTCGAGCTATACGGAGCTGCTCACTCATAAACAGAAAATTAAGCAATTACAAGGGATTGTCGATCAGAAACGAGCCGTGATAAGTCGTAAGCAGATAGAAGTGGAACGTTATCAGGATCTGTTTAAAAATGGCGCTGGAACCGGAAAAGATGTGGCCGATGCGCAGGTGAATCTATTGGGTGCTGAAACGGAGTATTCTATGGCAAATAACGATTTGGCTGCGGAGCGCACAGCAATTATTGAACATGAAACGAAGTTAAAAATGGCTGGATTTAACCCTGCTGCACTCAGACAGGCAAGTCCCGGAAAAGCATTTGTTATTTGTGAAGTTCCGGAAAATCAAATTGAGAATATCAAGGAGGGGGATCATTGTAGCCTCCAATTTAATGCGTTTCCCAATCAGAAGTACATGGGTAAAGTAGATGATGTAACAGACCTGATTGATCAGACATCGCAAATGGTCAAAATACGCATTACCATAGACAATAATGGAGGGCGTTTTAAAGCCGGGATGTTTGCTACTGCTCAAATGGGTTTTAGTCAGGGCAAGAATATTAGTGTTGATAAAAATGCGCTGATAACAGTACAGGGGAAAAGTTATGTGTTCATAAAAAATGGAAAAAATACATTCCTAAGAAAGCCAGTGTCTGTTGGCAACCTGATTGAAAACAGATTCATTGTTTACGATGGAATAAAGGTAGGGGACTCGGTAGCAGTTAAAGGCGTGATGCAGCTGAAAGGGTTGTCATTCGGTTATTAAATGATTATTCAAACAAGTTGACAACCACTGGTTATGCTTAAAGCACAAATATTTATAGATCAGGACGAGCTCGTAGGTGATAAAGCCTTGTACGAATTCATTATGGAATTTTTAATTGATCAAAATATCAAAGGGGCCACCATGTTCCGTGGCCGCCTAGGTTATGGAGAAGGTCAGCATTTGAAAAGACCAAATGACCTGTTCAGTTTTGATGAAACACCCATAATGATCACTTTCATTGATGAGGAAAATAAGATTCGAGATACGTTGACCGAGCTTCGCAAAACTGTGAAGAGTGGCTTCATTATTACGCAACATGTAGATATTTGGTAAGCCATGATCAAAAACTTGCTCCTTTTTAGTTTAAGAAACCGATGGATTGTGATTTCTGCCAGCTTCGTGATCATGGCCATAGGGTACTGGTGCTTTATTAACTTAAAGATTGAAGCTTATCCTGACATTGCCGATACAAATGTGATTGTGGTGGCGCAGTATAAGGGCCGCGCTGCGGAGGAGGTTGAACAGCAGGTGACGGTACCTATCGAGCGAGCATTGCAAAATACCCCCAATGTGTTGGATCGGCGGAGTCGTACAATATTTGGACTTTCGGTGGTTCAGCTTACTTTTAAAGATGGGACCGACGACTATTTCGCACGGCAGCAGGTGACAGAAAGATTGGCTGCGGCGCAACTTCCGGATGGGGTGGCACCAGAACTGGCCCCGCTTAGTACAGCGGTTGGTGAAATATTAAGATATGTGGTAGAAGCACCTGCAACATATAGCCCAACCCAGCTTCGTGACTTGCAGGATTGGGTCATCAAGCCTGCACTGCTGCAAGTACCGGGTATAGCCGATGTTGTCACCTTTGGCGGACCGTTAAAACAATTTCACATTATCACATCGCCGGAAACGCTTCGCAAATATAACCTGACATTACAGGATATCATGGATGCGGTGAATGCGAATAATCAGAACACGGGTGGAGATATTATTGCGGTGGGTGGTCAAGGCTTTGCGGTAAGAAGTTTGGGGGCAATCAAAACGGAGGAGGATATGAAAAATATTCTTCTCAAGGCCGAGGATGGTAATAGTGTTTTTCTCCGTGATGTAGCCAGTGTTGAAATTACGCCGCCACCACCAAGTGGTGTATTGGGATATACGATAACGAAAGATAGTGTCAATGTAAATAGTGGAGTGGAAGGTATCGTGCTATTAAGAAGATACGAGAACCCCAGTGAAGTTTTAAAGTTGTTGAAAGAAAAAATGGCTGATATTCAGGAGACTGAGATGCCAGAGGGTGTAAAATTGAAACCACTCTATGATCGAAGTTTTCTCATCGATCACTCTTTGGAAACCGTAGCTCATACTTTGTTTGAGGGTGTTTCTATAGTTGTTATTTTGTTAATTTTCTTTTTAGGCAGCGTTCGTAGCGCTGTTGTTGTGGCGCTCACAATTCCATTCTCGTTATTGTTTGCGTTTATCTTAATGCGTTTAACCGGTATACCCGCAAACCTGCTCTCTTTGGGGGCTATTGACTTCGGTATTATTGTAGATGGAGCATGCGTTATGGCCGAACATTTGGTTAGGAAGTATCGGATGGCATCAGATGCTGAAAAGCAGCAGGGGATTACGAAAATTACATTGCTGGCCGCTCAGGAGGTGGGGCGAGAGATTTTCTTTTCGGTAACCATTATTATTTTGGCATATATGCCCATTCTGCTCATGACCCGTGTAGAAGGGAAATTATTCTCCCCCATGGCTCTTACGCTTGCTTTTGCCGTTATCGGGTCAATGATAGCCGCACTTACCTTCATACCTGTACTCATTTCATTCGCATATAGAAAGCAACTAAGCGGACAGGGAAAACCTCTGAAAGAACCTAAAAATATTATCCTGGATTTTCTGTCTCGCATTTATGGCAAAATGCTTCATCTCTTGCTGCCAAAATACAAGATCACCGTTGTGGTGGGTTTTGTGATTGTAGGCTTTTTTATATTTATGGGTACAAGATTGGGAACAGAGTTTTTACCGTCTTTGGATGAGGGTTCTATTTTTCTAAGAGGAAATTTTCCCGCCGGCATTACCATTCAGGAGAATGCTTCCTATGCTCCCAAAATAAGGAGTATCATTGCCAAATATCCACAAATTGCCTTTGTAATAACCCAAACTGGCCGTAATGACGACGGAACAGACCCTTTCCCCGCCAACCGGAATGAGATCCTGGTTGGGTTAAAAGATTATGATGAGTGGAGCAAAACCATTACCAAGAAGGAGCTTGTCAATGTGATCAAAACCGATTTGGAAAAGCAGCTTCCTTCAGTAACTTTTTCTTCCGGCCAACCGATTATTGATCAGGTTATGGAAATTGTTACAGGAAGTGCAGCAGACTTAGCCATTTCTGTGGTGGGCGAAGATTTGACTTTAATGCGGCAAAAGGCAGATAGTATTGCTACAATTGCCAAGAAAATGCAGGGGGCCGAAAATGTGAATATTGAGCAAGAGGGGCCGCAAGATCAATTAGCGATCAATATAAATAGGGAGGCGGCAGCTCGTTTTGGGATTAACGTGGGAGACATTCAGAGTATGGTGGAAGCAGCCATTGGCGGGAAAACGATTTCTACGCTTTATGACGGTACCAAACGTTATGATATTTTGGTTCGTTTTTTACCTGAATTCCGAAATTCAATTGATGCAATCAAGAAGATTCAGGTTCAATCGGTTAATGGGGCACTTATTCCAATGGAACAACTCGCTGACATTCATTATGTAGAGGGCCAAACCAATATTTATAGATACGGTAGTAAAAGAATGGTTACAGTTCGGACCAATATTCATGGCCGAGACCAGGGTGGGTTTGTTAAAGAGTTGAAAGCCAAATTGAAAGGTAAAATCATACTACCCAAAGGATATAATATAGTATTTGGGGGACAGTATGAAAATCTGCAACGTGCTGGTAAGCAGCTGGCATTCACAATTCCATTGACCATTATTTTGGTTTTTCTGTTTCTCTTCATGCTCTTTAAAAATTTGCAACATACATTGGTTACAATGAGTTGTATACTGTTTGCACTAGGCGGCGGTATTGTTGCCCTTTTACTTCGTGGTTATTATTTCAATGTTTCAGCAGGTGTTGGTTTTGTAAGTATTTTCGGAATTTCGGTTATGGCCGGTGTATTGCTGGTTTCAGCTATAAACCGGATTGTGGAGTCTAATCAGTTTGATTTAAGGCAAAGCGTGTTGCTGGCATCAGAAGAGCAGCTACGAGCACTTTTATCTATTTTGGTGGTAGCAATTGTAGGTCTTGTACCTGCCGCCACCTCTTCCGGAATTGGATCGGATGTGCAGCGTCCATTGGCCACTGTAATTATCGGAGGTCTAACAAGCACCCTCATATTTGCCCCGGTCATTATACCACCATTGTATTTGTGGCTTGCTAGTATAAAAAAGAAGGAGAAAAAGTCCGAAGAGCTGGATTGATTATTTTTTAAGATTGAAAAATGGGGCTAGGGCTAATCTTAGCCTCATTTTTGTTTTAAACCTATGATTTCAATATCAGGTCAACTGGGGTGAAATAAGGATGAAAACCGCTACCATATAAAAATTTATATACCTTTGCTTCGCTTTTGGTTCCTGATGCAATTTTTATGTTTCAGGATTAAATGGGAATCCGGTGTGAATCCGGAACTGTCCCGCAGCTGTAAGCTCTATCAACCGTAGTCCAATCTACACAGTCACTGTTTCAATGTTGAAATGGGAAGACCGGACGAAGGGGAGCAAGTCAGAATACCTGCCATAGCGTTTAACAATTCATAGCTTTCGGGGATTGAAGCTGGAATGTAAATACGTCGTTTGTATTTCCATTAAAATTATTCTTCCTGAGCTATGGTCCATTTTTAGACCATGGTAAATTACTTTTTTGACTGCTCGTCGCGTCTTCGTGGCTGGCTTTTTTTGGTGGTGGGTTGTATTTTTTCGGCTCAATCGGTAACTGCACAGCTGGACTCTACCCAGCAGTTGAAAGCCGTAACGGTAACGGGCAATGTGGCATCCGATGCATCGAGAATCACGCCATCTCAAACTGTCCGCGGAGGTGATTTTAAAAAACTAAGCGCCTATAATATTGCGGATGCGCTGCGTAATTTTTCGGGGGTTAATATCAAAGATTACGGTGGAATAGGAGGGTTGAAAACGGTTTCTGTACGTAGCCTGGGTGCCAATCATACGGGGGTTCAGTACGATGGAGTACCCGTTAACGACATGCAAAATGGACAGATTGATCTTGGAAAAATCAGTCTGGATAACGTAGAAAGTATTACGCTTTTTAATGGCCAACCCGGGGAAATCTGTCAACCTGCTCAATCCTTTGCCTCCGCAAGTATTCTTGTGATTAACAGTCTTGCGCCACGACTTGATTCTTTAAAGCCTACAAAAATAAAGATAGGCTTTACCACAGGTTCTTTTGGCTTGGTTCACCCAACCGTTCAATGGCAACAAAGGTTGAACAGCCGATGGGCGATGCGTTTCACCAACCATTTTCAACAAGCACATGGCCGTTATTCGTATAAAGTAAAAGGCGATGGCTCCGATACACTTGCTACGCGAACGAATGCATTTGTAAAAACGCTGCAACAAGATCTGGCATTTTTCTACCAAAAAAACGACAGCACACGCTTTACGCTCAGAACCAATTATCACCATTCCGATAGGGGGCTGCCGGGGGCGGTGGTGTTTTACAATCCGTATACCAATCAACATTTATGGAACCGCGACTTCTTCTCACAGGCGAGTTGTGATCACAGATGGTCCCGTTTTCGCTTCTTGCTCCATGGCAAATACACCCACAACTATACCCGTTATCTTGATCCCGACTATTTGAATTCGGAAGGGAAATTAGATCAGCGTTATAAACAACAGCAGTTTTATACCACAGCATCCATAGCATGGCAGGCCCGAAAATGGTTAGAATTGGCCTATTCGTCTGATTTTTCGCTTTCTACATTGAGCACGAGCATGTATGGTTTTGCGTATCCAAAGCGGTTTACTTACCTCCACGCGGCGTCTACTCGAATCCAATTGAATCGGGTTCAAATTCAGTGTACACTTTTGAATACTCATATTCACGAGACGGTTAAGCTTGGTGACGCCGCCTCGGACAGAACAATCTGGTCGCCTACAATTTTGGCAACATATCAGCCTTTCATAAGTGATGATTTACTGCTGAGAATATTTTACAAGGATATTTTCAGGGCGCCCACTTTCAATGATTTATACTATGCCCGCTCTGGAAATCGCTCTTTACAGCCCGAATGGGCGAAACAGTATAATATCGGGATCACCTGGCGTAAGGATTTTTTGAATGCCCTAGATTTTATTCAATTCACGACGGATGTCTATTACAATGTCGTAAAGGACAAAATCATTGCGGTGCCCAACAAGGATTTGTTTTCGTGGACGATGCTTAATCTCGGACAGGTCGATATACGAGGTATAGACGTTACCGCAAAAGCACAAGTTCGGGCGTTTGGCAAGACAAAAGCGATTACTACGGTCAACTATACTTTTCAGGAAGCACTGGATGTTACCGACCGGTTATCCTCCGTTTATCTTGACCAGATTCCTTATACGCCTAAACATTCGATGGCCTTAAATGCAGGGCTGGATCACCAAAAATGGGGTATATATCTCAACCAAACTTACTCGTCTTACCGCTATTATTTATCTGAAAACCTGCCAGAACATTACGTGCCCGGTTTCTTTGTTACTGACTTATCGGGTCAGTATCGCTTCAAATTGGCGCGTAATACTATCAGTACTTCCCTTGAAATCAATAATCTGTTCGGCACGGACTATGCCTTTATCCGCAGTTTCCCGATGCCCGGGCGATCATACCGCTTTTCCATTCAAATTTCAATTTAAACCAATCAATTCATGAAATCATTTAAACTAAAAACACTCCTTTACGCATTCGCATTTATTAGTTTCTTCACGGCATGTCGGGATGATAAAACAGATCCGGAACCACAGCCACAGCCTGTTGCAGAGCGAAAGGGATTATATGTTCTTTCGGAAGGGCTGTTTAATGCCAACAACTCCTCGCTCAGCTACTACAATTATGAAAATAAGGAACTGGTTGACGATCAGTTTAAGCTTCAGAATGACCGCGGATTGGGCGATACCGCCAATGATATAGCCGTTTATGGCTCTAAAATGTATATCGTAGTGAATGTATCCAGCACCGTTGAGGTGGCAGATGCCAAAACTGCCAAGTCGATCAAACAAATTGATTTCAAAGACAACGGAGTGGGTCGCCAGCCGCGTTATATCGTTTTTGATAAGAATAAGGCCTATATATCATCTTATGACGGAACCGTGGCCGTGATGGATACCGCTTCTTTACAGATTGAAAAGTATATTAAAGTAGGCCGAAACCCTGAACAAATGGCCATTTCAAATGGTAAGTTATACGTTGCCAACTCAGGAGGACTTGATTACCCGAATTATGATAATACGGTGTCGGTGATCGATTTGGCAACGGAAACGGAAATTAAAAAAATTGAGGTGGTAATGAATCCACGTATCGTAGCGGCTGATTCTTATGGCGATGTATATGTGATATCGACCGGTAATTATGGCGATGTAAAATCCAGTATGGCCATAATCAATAGCTCGACCAACGAGGTGAAAAATCAGGCTGCGTTTAGTGGAGGCTCCATGGCCATTAACGGGGACTTGGCCTACATCACCGCTTCGGGTGGAAAAATTAAAGTCTACAACGTGAAAACCGAAACGCTTGAAAAGGAAAATTTCATTGCCGATGGTACCAAAATATCCACCGTGTATGGCGTAACTGTTGATTCCATTACGGGAGAGGTGTTTGTCACGGATGCCAAAAATTACGTGACGAAAGGTGAGGTTACCTGCTTCGACCCAACGGGAACCAAAAAATACAGCATTCAAACAGGAATCAACCCCAATAAAGTGGTTTTTGTGAATAAGTAGTTGCAAGAGCGTGCCGCAGTTTTGACTGGGCGGCACGCTCTTTAATAAATGTATATGCTCAATACTGCATCTTCATTATTTCCCCAAAGCCAACTTTGATCGTAAACATATCAGACAGCGGTATACCCATGATATGACTGACGATAATCCGGATTACACCGGCGTGGGTTATGAGGAGTACCTTGCCCATTGGATGTTGGTTTTTCAATTCAGTCAGTACCTCTAACACCCGTTCCTGCATACATGCCAGACTTTCTCCATTAGGAGGTGGCGTATTTATATAGTCCTGATGCCACAAATCAAATTCCTCACGCGTGATATCATCCCATTTTTTTAATTCCCAATTCCCAAAGTTTACCTCCATTAATCGTGAGTCGTTTTCATAAGGTAATTGTAAATAATCGGCCAGCTGGGTGCAGCGTGTCAATGGGCTGGATATCACACGATCATACAAAGGATCAGTTTCAATTTGGGTAAATGACGCCATATAGTCTTTTGCCAGGCCCACATCCGACTGTCCATAACAAACGCCCTCCATACCCTCGACTGCCGTATGGCGAACTACATGAATTTCCATAAGGCAAGCATGGTGAGGTATACAATTCCTTCTGTTACTTGTTGGGTTGCCCCGAGGCAGTCGCCGGTATAACCGTTAATCCATTTGGTATAATAGCTGGCCAAGTACATTTTCATGGCATACACGGGAATAAAAACCACGAAGACCAACGGATTTTGAAATAATAGGAAAGCTGGCACGGTAATCATTCCGCCGATCAGCAGATTTTTAAGGCTTAAATTCTTTGCCAGAGGTTTTACTTTACTAGTTGCATCTTCGCGGGCATATTCATGTGTGAAAATGACCGACTCTGCAGTAAATCGGCTTAAAACATGGGCCAGTAGGATGGTTTTAAATGCGAAGGCTATATCGAGTTGTAACAGTTCGAAGGTCGCTGCAATTTTTAGTATAAAAAGGATCAGTAGGCCAACAACCCCATAAGTGCCCACACGACTATCTTTCATAATCTCTAAGATTTTGGATTGGGTCCATCCACCGCCGAAGCCATCGCAAACATCGGCAAAACCGTCTTCATGAAACGAGCCCGTTATCAACACGGTTGTTGCCAGCGATAAGATCACACATACAGAAAGTGGTAAAATGAATTGCAATAGATAGATGCTTAGCACGGCACCTGCACCGACAATCCAACCGATCAGTGGGAAATAGCGTGTGGCTTTGTTGAGGTATTCTTCATCATGATCCGCATAGCTCGGGCAAGGTATACGGGTATAAAACATCAAAGCGGTAAAAAATATGCGTATTTCGTTTTTCATTCAAATTTGTTGGTTACCTGAGCCTGTTCGAAACTCGCCATTTCGTTTAGAAAATGAACTGCACTTTTTATGATGGGATACGCAACGGCACATCCCGTTCCTTCTCCGACGCGCATATTGAGGTCTAAAACGGCCTTTTGGTTGAGTAGCTGTAATAATGCCCGATGGGCCGTTTCATCCGATGTATGGCAGAAAATGCAATTTTCCAAGATGGCAGCATGGTCTTTCGCAAGAACTGCAACGGCTGCGGTAGCTATAAATCCGTCAATCAGTATAAGCATGTTGTGTGCAAATGCGGCTTTCATAGCACCAATCATTTGTGCAATCTCTAAACCGCCAAAAGTTTTGGCAATTTCGAAAGGGTTTGTGACGGCGGGATATTGGGTATGAACCTGTTGTAAAATGCGTATTTTACGTGCCAATTGTTCATCATTGACGCCGGTTCCTCGCCCAATACAATCTGCTATGGGAAGCTCGTATAGCTTAGACATGATCAGCGAAGCGGCTGAGGTATTCCCAATACCCATTTCACCAAAGCCAATCACATTGGAGCCTTCCCTGAAAATGTCATTTACAACCTCCATACCGCTGTTCATGGAAAATAAAAATTCATCCATCGATAAAGCAGGCTCATGAAGCATGTTTCGCGACCCCTTTCTTATTTTCTGAATATGGAGATTGGGATGAGGGGCGAAGTCAAAATTTACGCCCGCATCCACAATGGTGAGCTGTATACCGTGCTGTCGGCAAAAAACGTTAATGGCCGCTCCATTGTTTAAGAAATTAAGAACCATTTGATGCGTAACTTCCGCCGGATAGGCACTAATTCCCTCCTGCGTCAGCCCATGATCTGCTGCAAAGACCACAATAGCTGGTTTGCAAAGTTTTGGCGACAAGGTGTTTTGGATTCGACCGATCTTGAAGGCAATATTTTCCAAATATCCCAACGACCCCATGGGTTTCGTTTTTGTATCGATTTTGTGTTTTAAGGAAAGGCCTATATCCATTTGTATTGATAGTTTAATGAGTGAGGGAGACATAAACTGGCTTGTTCATTACACTCGTTTTCAATCGTTTGGTCTTGACTGTTCACGTGTATAGCCAATTTTATTCGGCTTTCAGCGAAGATGGTTGTTTGTTTTTGGGGCTTATTCAATGGCATAGTTGTATAAAATGGTATATCCATTAACTATGCTTCCGTGGAAGAAGGAAGAAAGCTCTTATCGCGAAAGCACGTCTAATAGCTTAAAAAAAGGTCTGACTTGGAACCTTAAAAGTTCCTTACAGTTGCGCGACAGTCCAGGATTTGCACCTGATTCCATTTTTAAGTTTTGCAAATGTATAGAAATGTGATGAATAATGAGGAAGGAAAGGAAATGGGGAGGAGTTGAGGGATTCCTCGATTCTAATATTTTATTGAAGAACATAAGCCATGCAATACCATGAGGATTTGTACCTTTTGTAAGTAGTTTTTAATCTCATGCGCTTTTCAAAATAATTGCTAAGTCTTTGAAAACAAGATCGCCAACTTCCTTTTTTTGTTCGTGTTGAAAGCCTCATTTTGAAAATCATGCAAAAACTATTCTTATCACTTCTAGTTCTAATCACAATTGACGCTCATGCGCAAACGAGTGCTTTCCAGTGGAGACAAATTGCGCCAGGTATTTGGAAAGGAGTGATTGGGAAGCCGGAGACCATTTCTCCATTAGGAGTTGCAGAAATAAAGCCTTTGATGGCTGCTTTGCAAAAATTAGGTTCACCTGTATTTCCTCAAAATTTGAAGGAAAGTAAAGGAGAACTCAATGACGGGAAAACGTATTTGCGTTTTCCATTGGATAAAAATGAGCAGCTTTTTGGGTTGGGACTGAATTTTAAGACAGTCCAGCAACGAGGCACCATCAAAACATTGCATGTAGACCACTATAACGGCAAAGATGACGGCAGAACGCATGCACCGGTTCCATTTTATGTGTCGGATAAAGGTTATGGCGTACTGATTAATTCTGCACGCTATGTGACCGTATATGCAGGAACAGCGGTTAGAAAGGACAGTAAGAACCCACCGCTCGAAATGAATCGGAATACGGATCGCAACTGGGATGCCAGTCCTTACTCTGATGCGGTGGAAATGTTGGTGCCGGCAGCAGGAACCGAAGTGTATGTTTTTGCAGGAAAAACGGCGTTGGAGGTTGTAAAAAGATATAATTTATATTGTGGAGGAGGGGTCTTGCCTCCTAAATGGGGATTGGGTTTTACACATCGGACACCCACCCTATTTTCGGATCAACAAATCCTTGACGAAGTGGAATCGTTTGAGCAAAAGGGCTATCCACTCAGTTTTGTAGGACTAGAACCTGGTTGGCAGTCACATTCTTACCCCAACAGTTTTGTGTGGGATTCTACCCGTTTTCCGCACCCCAAACAATTTCTTGATCAGCTCTTAACCAAAAATATAAGAACCAATCTTTGGATTAACCCTTATGTTTCGTCACGCTCGCCAATTTTCAAAAGCATCCAGCCCTATACGGCCTCTCACACAGTGTGGGTTGGTATTGTCCCCGACTTCAATATGAAGCCAGCAAGGGATCTTTTTAAGAAATTGTTTACGGAACAACACATACAGAATGGTGTGGCGGGCTATAAGGTGGATGAAACGGATGGGTATGATTCATGGTTATGGCCTGATGTCGCCCGTTTTCCATCGGGATATAGCGCAGAGCAAATCCGTCAAACCTATGGATTACAGTTTCAGAAAATGTCTGCAGACTGGTTTCGAGAAAAAAACACCCGGACATATGGTTTAACAAGAGCTTCCAACGCGGGTTCTTCATCGCTACCTTATGTGATTTACAACGATTATTATAACCACAAAGATTTTATTACGGCACTTTGTAACAGTAGTTTTATTGGCGTGTTGTGGACACCCGAGGCGCGCTCCTCAAAAACGGCAGAAGAATGGCTTCGCCGAATGCAGTCGGTTTGTTTTTCGCCAATGGCGATGCTCAATGCTTGGGCCGATGGCACCAAACCGTGGACTTTCCCGGAGGTGGCCGAGCAGGTGAAAGAAGTTATGCAGCTTCGAATGCAACTGCTTCCCTACCTGTATACCACTTTTGCACAATATCGATATGAAGGAACGCCACCAGTGCGGGCGATGAATCTTACGGAAGGCTTTTCATTCGAAGAGAAAGTAACCGGAGCCAATCTGCATTCTTCAGAAAACCCCTATGCAATTGCCGTTCGCAGCGATATAAAGGATCAATATATGTTGGGGGATTATATATTGGTTGCACCGTTTTTTGCCGGAGATCGCATCAGAAAGGTTGTACTTCCAAAAGGCAAATGGTATGATTTCTATACGGGTAAATTGGCTGGCGAAGGCGAAACGATAGAGGTTTCGCAACCCAACCTGGACCGGATACCGTTGTTTGTGAAGGATGGCGGCATTATACCGATGATCCCGGCCTTATTGCATACGCCTAAACGAGATGAACAGATTCCTTTGACGGTGCGTCATTATGGCTCATTGGAAAACAGCTGGGATTTGTACGACGATGATGGAGAAACCTTTGATTATGAAAAAGGAATACAAAGCTGGACCAGGCTCTCCGTGCGTAAAAAGCCAGATGGAACCTTAGAAGGTAGCCTGCCAACAACTCAGGGCAAAATGTTTCATTACAAGGATATTCGGTGGGAGTATATGGGTAGGTAGCCCTATACGCTTTTATCGCTGAAGGGGGGTGCTAGCAGCGGTTACAATCGTCAAAAACATTTACTGTTTGATTACCATATACCAACCTACTTAAGAATCCCATTTCTTGGAATTGATGAAGTGTAAAAAATTATAGGACAAGTTCTTGTCGTGTGATGATAATGTCTCGATTCTAAACACTATGGTAATTTTATTTCTATTAGCTCTCACCGGTTCAAATTAGCTTTCCGCTAGGGTCAGTCAGTTCCCTGGCGACTTTAATAAGAGGAGATTTATCACTTAGTGTGAATACACTTTTGGCAACCTATACATTTTGTTGTGGCTTAGCATCATCTGGTATTATTACTATTTTATCTTCTATTTAATTATGTAATTTACTGAAAACCATTGCTTTAATGTGTAAGTAAGCAGAGCTTGTACAATTTTTATTGGCAATATTTTCCGCTGCTGCTTGTTTTGTAATTTTCATTTAAGATATTTGTCTATAGATTAAGTAGGGTAAATAAATTATTGTGCCTCCAAGGATCTGATTTATCCATCAGTCGATCTTTCTAACACCACCCACCGGACATTTTAACTTATGAAAAAAGGATTACTAAACTTACTGACGCCCATTGGTAAAAGGTATAGCTTTGAAATATTTTCAAAAACAACCTTTGTTTATCTAACCTCTTCTGTTTTGATTCTTTCACAGGCGAGAGGGGGGAATTGCGGCCTTGCAGGTTCAGGTGCTGATCATACGGTATCTTCATGGGGGAAGGAAATAGCGTTAGTGAAAGAGGTGGAGATTTATTGGATTCTT
>CALGRQ010000215.1 GCA_937880795.1 uncultured Dyadobacter sp.
AAGCTGAAAGCCAACAGCCGATAGCTGGCAGCTCCAAAATCAGCTAAAATAGCTCTTCGAAGCGATCACTTTTCCTTTCCCGCCTTTTTCAGTAACGGTATAGCTGAAACCGGGTTGAACGGAGTAGGCTCCTACTTCGCCTTGTTTGTTGAGGGCGATGAAGCCTACCTGGAATTCTTTGGCGCGTTTCGGGTCGCGTTTTACGATGCGTTCGATGGCTTTTTTGCAGGCGGCTTCGGGCGACAGGCCTGAACGCATAAACTCGACCACAAGATGCGTTCCACAAACACGGATCACCTCTTCACCTTGTCCGGATGACGTTGCCGCACCTATTTCATTGTCTACAAACAGTCCGGCGCCTATAATGGGGGAGTCGCCTACGCGGCCTCGCATTTTGAAACCCATGCCGCTGGTGGTACACATACCCGATAAATCGCCTTTTGCATCGAGGGCAATGGTGCCCATGGTGTCGTGGTTAAAGGAGCCATCTTCCAAACGGGATGGGGCAAAGGGACCATGTCCTTTTTCTTTCGGGTGCGATTGCTGGTGTTCTATATTGATAATGGGCTTGTATTCAGCCTTTTTTAACCATTCTTTGTAGGCTTTGGCAGCATCGGGTGATAACTCTCCCGATTCAAGTGGAAAGCCATTGGCCAGGGCAAATTGCTGGGCACCTTCTCCGGCTAAAAATACATGGGGCGTGGTTTCCATCAGTTTACGCGCCACCGAAATAGGGTGTTTAATCCGTTCCAGAAAAGCCACAGCGCCAATATTGGCCTTCTCGTCCATGATACAGGCATCCAATGTAACGTGTCCGTCGCGATCCGGGTTTCCTCCCAAACCTACACAGCAATTGATGTCGTTTTCGATGGCAATGGCCGCCTGTTCTACGGCATCCAGTGCTTTACCACCTTTTTCCAGTATAGGCCAGGCGCTTCCATTGGCAATTTGTCCGCTGTCCCAGGTAGAAACAACGATGGGTTTCCGTGGAGCAGGTTTACCGATCAGGTTGCCGATTTGTGTAAAAGGCAATGCCAAAGCGGAAAATTGTAAAAAAGAACGGCGACTGGAAGACTTGGTAGACATTTTCAGGTTTTGATTAGGATGGATTTGGGCTGAATTCTTTACGATTCAGCATAGAGGTAAACAACCAGACGACAATTTATTAAAAATATTTAAAAACTAGTGCGAATAATACTTACAACAGTAAGTTAGGGCCGATAGCCGAAAGCTGACCGCCGATAGCCGAAAGCTGATAGCCAACCACCGATAACCATCTGCTCATTCCTTTAACGGAGCTCTGTATTTCTGAAAGGGAATTTGAAGTAAACGGCCAATTTTACGGTTTTCATGTGCATCCGGGTAGGTGTCAATGCCATACGTGATCTCCTTTTGAGGCAGTGTTTTATAGGTTCCGAGTAGTCGGTCCCAGATGGAAAAAATGTTCCCGTAGTTCGAATCGGTATAGGGTTGTTTGTAATGATGGTGAATGTGGTGCATGTTTGGGGTCACGATTACTGTGCTCAGAACGCGATGTAACCAAACAGGCAGTACAATGTTGGCGTGGTTAAATTGAGAAAGCACCACGGATAGCGATTGATATAGAAAAATAAGCCACATTGGAGCGCCGGCTAGCAGTATAGCCAATAGGGTAAAAGTAAAACGTATTAAACTTTCACCAGGGTGATGCCGGTTGGCGGTGGTAGTATCCACTTCATGATCGGCGTGGTGGATGACGTGAAATTGCCATAGCCATTTAATTTTGTGCTGAGTCCAGTGGGCAAGCCAGGCACCTACAAAATCGAGAACAAGTAATCCCACGAGGGCGTATAGCCAGGAGGGTATCGTTGGCAACCATTCTAATATGCCAAAATGATTTTGGATTGCCAGGTCGCTGGTTTTCACGAGCAGAAATGCCAGCGGAAAATTGACGAGTATGGTAGTGAGTGTAAAGAACAGGTTGACTCCTGCATGTTTCCATTTGTTGTATCGGAATTGAAAGAGCGGCCAGGCACCTTCCAGCAACCAGAAAAACAAAATTCCCCCGATGAGTATCAGGCTTCTGTGACTCGATGGGATTTGGCTGAAATATGGAATGACGGAGTTCATATTAAATTGTATATCAATATTTCATATCATACAATTATATGATATTTTTGGATAAATAATAGTAAACTCTTCTTAACTCAGATATATGAATTTCCGCGAGAACAACCAGAACATTAGATAGAATCGGTCCATGCTGACGGATGGTAGATCTGTGTATTAGATGTTATCTATGTTATTCTCTCAATAAAACATATATCGTATTCGATGAAATTTCCGCATGACTCGTAAAAAAGCAGTGGTTGATGTTGCAATAAATGCATACGGTAAGCCTTATCAGACCGCAGTTACATTATTAAGTTTATTGAAACACTCTGGCGAATGGATTGACAAAATTTATTTCGTGGAGGAAAAAAAGCAGCCGGAAACACCTAAATACCAATTTTTACTGGATCAATTGGGTGACAGGGTGATTTATTACAAACCCAATTTCTGGCTTTGGGTCAATAAGGTATATGGTTTTTTACAAAATTTTAAAACGTACCGCCACTCTGTCCGGTACCAGTATGCTTGGGAAAAAACAGATAAGGACTATCTGTTGATCTTACACAATGATGTACATTTTAAGGGGGATTTGGTAGGGGCATATTTAAGTAAAATGGAAGGTCATACCGCCGTGGGTAAAATTGGCCAGTGTTGGAATTGTTCGGCGCATAAGGCCAAGCTATGCGACGGTGATACCTATACCCAATACAGACCCGATTATGAAAGTTTAAAAAAAGTGCTTTCTGAGTACCCGGGGGCAAGAAAAGAAATGTATGCGTCGATGATAGAAAAGGACAGGCCATGGCCTTTGCCGGAATGTAGAATGAACGAGTATGTGGCGATGATTAATATGACCAAGGCTCGGCCGGCGACGGTTCCGCACGGAAAAACAATGGTTTTTGGTAGTCTGAATAAGTTGGATGTAGGGGTAGACTGGTTTTTCCAGTTGAATAATGAAGGGCACACTTTTGCGAACTTCGACTACGATCCATACGCTGTACACAGCTGGGTAAGTTTGAAAAATGCCGGTCATGATGCTCTGTTTAACAATGATTTATATCAATATGAGGAATCGGTGGCTCGTCAGTTTTTGAAGGAAGAATATGGCATGGAATTTTGAAATAAAGTAAGGGTCTTAATACATAAGATTCTTTCATATATTTGTGAATGGTCTTACAAGTCGCGGATTTAAAGCAAAAGTATGGTCCTCACGAGGTGCTGAACATTCCATCGTGGGCCATCGATTATGGCATATATTGGATACATGGAGAAAACGGAGCAGGGAAATCTACCTTGTTCCGTACGTTATCGGGGATGTTGCCCTTTACGGGGGATGTAATTTTGAATGAGCAGTATAACCTCAAAAAGCAGTCGGTTGACTATTTGCTTCGTCTCAATTTAGGAGAGGCGGAGCCTTTATATCCATCGTTTCTGACTCCGACTGATCTAATTTCTTTTGTTAGTGAATCCAAACGTGGCCCGGCTGGACAATCCGAAATGCTCATTGAAGCCCTGGGAATAAATTATCTGAAACATCCATTCGGAAGTTGTTCCAGTGGCATGGTTAAAAAGGTTTCTCTTGCCCTGTCTTTTTTGGGAAACCCATCGGTAATTATATTGGATGAACCGCTTATTACCATAGATCAGGAAGCGAAATCGGCACTATTTGAACTGATTAAAACGTATCATGCCCAAGGTGTCACATTTGTTCTTTCTTCACATCAGACATTTCAGCAGGAAGGCCTGACTGTAACGGGAAGTTATGCCTTGAAGAATAAAACCCTTCAGGCACTTGTATGAAAGTACTTTTCATTGCAACCGTTCGGGAATTTTACCGGCAACGTGCCGGGATGTTTTTTGTCCTTATTGCTATACTTTTTGGCTTTCTGAGCGGTAGGGAGCATAAAGCCTTCGCTTCTTTTTTTCTGACAGACCGTTTTGGTCTGGTATATCTTTTTGCTATCTGGCTGATGTATACGCTGTTTTGTGGCCACTTTTTGCTCAACTTATGGAGGCAAGCCGACTATTATTTTGTATTTCAATCCCGTTTATGGTCCGCAAGGCAGCGCTTTGGTAGATTTTCACTACTTGCTTTGGGCTTTCTGCAACCTCCTATATACTATGGGATTTTTATGTATTTTGTTGCTTTGCAGGAAGGGATTTTGCACAGATTTTGGCCCGCATTATTCTTTTATATCTTCTTAACCTTGATTTTGGCCGGATGCGCCGAATGGCGGGTACACCACCCGGTTTTATTGGTAGAGAAAAGGCAAACGACCGGTTTCTTAAAAATACCAAGACCTGTATCCTGGATTTATTGGTCTATTGAATTCCTGTTCAGGGAGAAGGGTATTACGTTGCTGATTTGTAAAACTGGTGCTGCGCTTATTTTCGTCGGTACACTCATCTATTATAGCTCCGATGTATATGATATAAGACTGCCAGCTATCGGGCTGTCGCTGGGTTATCTTTTGAACATCGGGCTTTCTTATGAGCTCTTTCGATGGGAGAGGGGTGTTTGGCTATGGAGCATGTCGTTACCTATCTCGACCATGACTCGATTCTTACGACTCTTGACGATCCACGCCATTCTTCTGCTTCCCGAAACATTCATGCTTTTGCGTGATCCGGTGCTTTCTGTTTGGGAAGGGGTTCAGCTTTATGGGCTTGGGTTAGCCGTGCTGATGCTTTTTCATACTTATTTATATAGTAAAAACGGGTTGCTGGAAAATTACCTGCAACCCGTTTTGTGGAGTTTTGTGGGTTTAACCCTTCTGGTCTTATATAAAACTCCGATCCTTTTGCTTACGCTGTTAAGTTTGCTGTATGCATTATTTCAATATAAAAAGTGGCATACAGGCTCGGTGAGCTCATAAGGACTTTGGAATACGGTCCTTATTTCGGAGGCATCGCCGGGCGCACTTCAATTTTACTTGGAAGTGTACGTGCAGGCATTTTAATTAGGTCAGATACCATTTGTCCGATATCCTCCGGCTGTATTTTCCAGGCATCTTTTTCAGTAGGCTGGTGGTTACTGAACTCCGTAGCAACTGATCCGGGCATAATGGTAGTAACCTTGATACCGTGACTGCGAACATCCATCATCATCGCTTGTGAAAATCCAACCAGGCCAAATTTACTTGCGTTGTAAGCAGTTCCGTTGGGGAAGAAGTTGGTTCCGGCCAAGCTAGAAATGTTAATGAAATACCCTTCTGTTGCTTTTAAGGCATCTAGCGAGGCTTTTGCACTATAAAAAACGCCGGTTAGGTTAATGTCTATGGTTTCGTTCCACTGATCCGGTGTTAGCTCGGTGATAGGCGCAAAGTGACCTACACCGGCATTGGCGATCACGTAATTTAATCCACCCCATTTGGCAACTACGGTTTCCACTGCGGCCAATTGAGATTCCAGACTTCTTACGTCCGACGCAATACCAATCGCAGAACCAGGTCTGATTTTATTGAGAGCGGCAGCGGCCTCATCCGCATTTTTTTGCGAGCGGCTGGTAACAGCTACATATATACCATCCCGAATGAGCGCTTCTGCAACGCCATATCCAATTCCTTTTGAGCCACCTGTAATCAGGGCTGTTTTGATCAATTCTGCCATATAATTTTATTTTAAGCCAAGCTGGCTCATGTAGTTTGTAACGATAGGTGGGGAACAAAGAGTAGCGCATGAAGGTTTGCAAGAGAACGTTTTTTTTAATGTTTAAAAGCTCTTTTCCCCTTTTTTTGCCCGTCTCTTTACAATATCCTATTTTTGCCAATTGTAACATATCTCAGCGGAAGCATTAACAATCAACCTGATGTTTCTTTGAAATTAAATATCTCAATTTTTACCCAATGAAATTAGTAGAAAATAAAGTTGCTTTGGTTACTGGAGCTTCACGTGGTATAGGCCGTGCCATTGCATTGCGTTTGGCTCAGGAAGGTGCCAATGTTGCATTCACATATCTATCAAGCGTCGAAAAAGGGGAGGCTCTTGTGAAAGAACTTGAACAATTCGGAATTAAAGCAAAAGGCTATCGTTCCGATGCTTCGGATTTTCAGGCGGCCGATCAGTTGGTTACCGATGTAGTGGCTGATTTTGGTAAATTGGATATCCTGATCAACAACGCAGGGGTAACGCGTGATGGTTTGTTGATGCGTATGAGCGAGGAGAATTGGGATACGGTTATCAATATCAATTTAAAGTCGGTATTTAACCTGACAAAAGCGGCTACCAAAAGCATGATGCGCGCCAAAAGCGGTTCGATCATCAACATCACTTCGGTGGTTGGTATACGTGGTAATGCCGGTCAGGCTAACTATGCTGCATCGAAGGCGGGTATTATTGGATTTACAAAATCGATTGCGCTTGAATTAGGGTCAAGAAACATTCGTTCCAATGCAGTTGCACCCGGTTTTATAGAAACTGAAATGACAGATGCCATTGACGGGAAAGCTATGGAAGAGTGGAAACAATCGATTCCAATGAAGCGTGGCGGACAGGCTGAGGAAGTTGCTGACGCTTGTTTATTCCTCGCTTCTGACATGTCAAGATATATTACCGGACAGGTTCTTCAGGTGGATGGGGGAATGCTCACCTAGTATATAAAGAGGTTAAAACGACCATTAGCGAAGCAAGATACAGTAAGAAGTAACCTTTTTACTGTATCTTGCTATGTTGACTATTACCATCCGGTTAACTGTCTGTTCCAAATATGCGTTCTGAACTTCTTTTTCAAACTCCTTATTGGTTTATCGTTTTTTGTCTGATTGCCGGCTTGGCGTATGCCTGGCTTCTATATCAGCCGGTAGCGTCGTGGAGTAAGAAGTTGAATTATGTTTTGGCAGCGCTTCGTGGTTTGGCGGTAGCGGCCATCTGTTTTTTGTTGCTGAATCCTTTGGTAAGAAAAATGGAATCCGTTGTAGATAAGGCCAAAGTAGTTATTGCCATCGACAATTCAGAATCGGTGAAAGGGTTTGGAGAGTCATTATTACCAGCAGTGAAGACCGCAGTTGATGAGCTTGAATCCGCAGGTTACGAAGTTAGTTTCCAAACATTCGATAAATCGCTGCCAATCGACGCATTAGATTCGCTTCAGTTCAATAAGAAGAAAACGGACCTTTCCTCATTATTGCAGGGTGTTAAAAGTAATTTTGAAGGAAGTAACCTTACGGATGTACTCTTGATTTCGGATGGAATCGTTAATCAGGGTATAGCTCCATCCTTCATTAAATTTCCTTTCAGAGTAAATACCGTGGCAGTTGGGGATACCGTTCCCGATGTGGATATAGCCGTTAAGGAAATAATAGCCAATAGAATTGCATATCTCAATAATGATTTCCCGATCCGTACCGAATTGGTTGCACATGGATTGCAAGGCAAAACGGCAACGGTTTCTCTGAAACAAAATGGAAAGGTTTTGGAAAGCCAAAAAGTGGTGATCGATCAGCCTTCCTTTTACAAGTCGTACGAATTTAAAGCTTCTTCCGCACAAAAGGGTATACAACATTATACCATTGAAGTGAGTGGAATGAATGGCGAAGCCACCGTGAGAAATAATAAGCGCGACTTATATATGGATATCATAGATGGCCGTCAGAACATTCTGTTATTGGCGCTGGCACCACATCCTGATATAAAAGCGTTGCGGTCGCTGATCAGCACCAACGACAATTACGAGCTCGATGTGCAAATTTTATCGGTTAATCCCAATCCACCTGCCGCCAGTAAGCCTTATGATTTGGTGATATTGCATCAGGTACCAAACATAGCGGGTATCGGAAATGGCATGATCCGTAAATATATTGATGCCAAAATACCCGTTTGGTATATATTGGGCGGTCAATCTGCTGTGCCATTGGTGAACACCCTCAACCGGGCACTGGTGATTAATTCCAATAGCACTCAGTCTGATAAGGTCACGGCCAACTTCAACCCATCCTTTCAAATGCTGAATCTCAATGCGGATGAACTGAAATTGTTGGAAAGACTTCCACCGCTGTCTGTTCCTTTTGGACAGTATAATTTAAGTGCCGGATCTGAGACGGTTTTGTTTCAAAAGGTTGGTACGCTCAATACCAATAAACCTCTTTTGTTGTTAAATACTGCTCTGGAACAAAAGACAGCGGTTTTGGCAGGAGAAGGAATTTGGCAATGGCGTCAAGAAGAGTACGCTTTAACGGGTAAGCAGGAAATTGTCGACAATTTATTTCAAAAATTGATCCAGATCTTATCGGTTCGTGAAGACAAACGTAAGTTTAGGGTATACCCAATTCGCCCGGAATTTGAACTAGGTGAGGAGGTTGTTTTTCAAACAGAAGCTTACAACGATATTTATGAGCCGGTTTTCGGGCAGGAAGTAAAGCTTTCGTTAAAAGATGAAAAGGGTGTGGTGAAGCCATATAACTATGTGCATACAGCCGAGAATCCTAGATTCAGTATATCGGGAATGAAGGAAGGGGTATATCATTATGAAGCGATTACTACCTTAGCCGGTATTCAACAAAAGGTAACAGGACAGGTTGTAGTCCGGAATGTGGATCTGGAAATGAATTATACTACGGCCGATTTTGGTATGTTACGAGAGCTTGCATCTAATAGCGGAGGCCAGTTTGTGACGCCAGCAAGTTTGTCAAATTTTATACAAAAATTAAAGGATAATCGCCCGGCAGATCGTCTTGATAGTGCAGAAGAACTGGTAGAGTTTATCCATATGAAATGGTTATTTTTTCTTTTGGTTTTGCTATTGGGAATGGAATGGGGATTAAGAAAATACCATGGCGGATATTAGCGGAGACGTATATGTGAGAAACCATTACAACCTTAATTTCATATGCAAGAAATGGAAAAGTGCCATTTTGTACCAGTATATGTTTTTCTTCCTGGTCGGTACTTTTGCGCCTCCTGTGTACGGACAAGCGGATAGCACAGGTATAGATAGCACCAGTGCGGAGAGGCCCAATTATAAAATGTTGCGTGGGATTTTTGCCGGACAATCGGTTTTATACCTGGGTAGTATTTATGGATTGAGCAAAGCCTGGTACCAGAACAAGCTCACCAACTTCACCATCCAGGATGATAGTCACGAGTGGCTTCAAATGGACAAAATGGGTCATGTTTACACATCATATCAAATTGCACGACATACCGCAGCCTTGTACCAACAAACAGGAATTTCTAAAAAGCAAATGTTGGTATATGGAGCAATTTCGGGAATCCTCTTTCAAACGCCCATAGAAATCCTTGATGGGTTTTCGCCTGACTATGGATTTTCACCTGGCGACATGGCCGCAAATGTTACCGGATCGCTACTGTATCTGGGGCAAATCGCTCTTTGGGATGAAATCAAAATTCAACCCAAGTTCTCCTTTCATTTTACTTCGCTGGCATCGGTACGTCCAGGTCTTTTGGGTGAAAGCGTAACAGAACGATGGTTGAAAGATTATAACGGTCAAACTTATTGGCTGTCGGCCAGCCCACGCTCTTTTTTTAAAAATAGCAACTGGCCTGCATGGCTGTGTTTTTCAGTAGGATATGGCATGGAAAATATGGTGTCGGCAGAGCGATATAAGAGTATAGAAATGGGCTATAAACCATACCGTCAATATTATTTATCGCTGGATATAGATCTTACTAAAATTAAAACGAGAAATAAATTGTTAAGAACAATAGGATTTATGGCCAATTCCATAAAAATTCCGGCTCCGACCTTACAGATCAGTCAAAAGGGTATAGATTTTAAACCCTTCTATTTTTAAAAAAGTAGTAATGACAGTTCTGAACGAAGCGTTATTATATAGCAAGGATGGAGTCGTTTTTCATCAGGAAGTTTATAAAATTAAAGCTGACAGCTAGAAGCAAACAGCCCAATTATTATTCAATGCCAACAGCTATTTAGCTGAAAGCCAAAATCTAAAAAAATGAATATTGGAGATAAAGTAAGATTGGTACATGGACGTGAAGAAGGGATTATATATGCTTTTTTACCAGGCAATGTAGTGGAGGTTGAAATTGAGGATGGTTTTAGAATACCAGTTCTGCGAAATGAAATTGTAACGATTTCACCGGTAGAGGCACAACGACTTGTCAAGGCGCCGGATTCGCAAAAGGTGGGAAGTCAACCTGAAAAAATTGTTTCTCGTACGCCTGTTTTTGCAGAAAAGGGTATTTATCTGGCATTTGCCTCCGTGAACGACCGCGCTGTGACAGTTCATTTAATCAACAATACCGATTGGACCTTGCCTTTTACAGCAACTGCCCAGGAGCAAAACATTATAACAGGCCTTGGAGCTGGTGCTTTGATGCCCCGTACAACTCAAAAATTAACAGAATTGCAAGTTAAGGATTTTGAAGCCTGGCCGGTCTTTGACTTCAAGATGCTCTACTATCGTGAAGGGAAACATGTAGTACCTCTTCCCTTAAATAAAAAGCTGAAATGCCGGGCACAGTCATTTTACAAAAGTAAAGGACAAGCGCCAATTTTAGGGAGAGAGGCTTTCGTATATCAACTTGATGAGGAAAACCTAAAAAAGGAAGAAGTAGTGCCTGACGAAAAACTTTCAGAAACATTGCGATCCAGTATGATGGGTGGTGCGGAAACACTTAAGTCTGAATTACCGAAACCTGAAAATGTTGTGGATCTACATATTCAAAAAATTCGGGAGAATTATGCAGGGCTCAATAATGATCGGATTCTAAGTATACAGTTAGAAGCATTTGAAAATAATTTGGAGCGCGCTATTGCCAATGGAATGGATGATATAACGTTTATTCATGGGTCGGGTACAGGTGTTTTACGGACCGAATTGCATAGGAGACTGAGTAAGCATCCTCATGTTCAGTATTATAAAGACGCTCAAAAGGAAAAATTTGGATACGGTGCAACGCTCGTTAAAATCAAATAGCATCATTCGAAAGTCTTTTCAAGGCTTTACCTTGATGATTGTTGGCATATGTCTATGGCAGTGCCAGTCGTCCCAAACATCCCCAAAGGCACCTATGGAAGAATATAAATATTTGGACAAGGATATACAAAATGAGAAGCATTTATCGGCGTTAAATGTGCCGGTCGAAATTCCCATTTCCGAACTGGAAACGCAGATCAACGCAAAGATCAAAGGACTTATATATGAGGATAAGAGCTATGAAGACGATGATCGGGATAATTTGAAGGCCAAAGTATGGAAGTTGAGTCCGATAAAAATGGTGGCACTCGAATCTTCTTTTTTGTTTGAGGTTCCTTTGAAAATTTGGGTGAGTGCAGGGTATAACGTGAGTCCGTTGGGCATCAACATGTCGGGTTATAAGGATACAGAGTTTTCGATTCGTATCCGATTGATTTCGAAAATTGGTTTAACGCCAGATTGGACCGTGCGATCAGAAACATATGTGGATAGTTATGACTGGATTTCGGAGCCTAATGTGAAGGTGGCGGGTATCAATATCCCTATCAAAAGTATGGTGAGCCGGTTATTGAATAAAAATTTCGACAAGATTACCGAGGCTATTGATCAGCAGGTTGCTGAAAATATAGAATTGAAAAAGAATGTGGAGGTGGCGTGGCAACTCGCTCATGAGCCGGTAATGCTGGCAAAGGAGTTTGATACATGGTTGGTGATAAAGCCTACCGGCGTAACCATGACTCCGCTATTGGCCAAAAATGGTGTTTTGAGATCCGTAATAGGGATTAACGGCTATACACAAACGATAACTTCGGTTGTGAAGCCGCCAAAACCAGAGATTCCAAAGTTGCCCGATTTAAAAATAGTGGACAAGGTTGCCGATAATTTTAAGGTTAGTCTGATTAGTCTGGTATCATACGAAGAAGCTGGAAGATTAGCGACAGCCCGTTTTAAAGGAGAAAAATTTTCGTTTCTGAATGGACAATATCAGGTCGAGGTTACTTCGGTAGAAACCTATGGACAGAACGATAAACTGGTTATTAAAGCAGGATTGAAGGGGAGCATAAACGGATTCGTATATCTGAAAGGTATTCCTTATTACGATGCCGTAACGCAGCAACTTTCGTTGCGGGGGCTGGACTATGACCTCGATACCAGGAACAGCATTATTAAAACAGCAAACTGGCTCTTACAGGGGCAATTTGCCCGTATGATGGAAAAGAAGATGGTTTTTCCGGTAGGGGGGCAGATCACCGATGCAAAGAAAACGATACAGCAGGCCTTGGCCAACTATAAAGTTATTGACGGTGTATTAATTAAAGGGACATTAACCGAAATTTTGCCAGATAAAGTCTATCTTACGCCGCAACATATTTATTCCGTTGTTTTCGCAGAGGGTAAAGTTAATTTACGAGTAGACGGATTAAAGAGCTTTTAGGTTACATTTTTAAAGAAATCGTGGAGCCGCCGACATTTTTTTTTACTTTTTATGCTAAATTGACTACTATGGAAAGGAAGTTATTTCTTAGCTTTGTGGTCAAGCGAAAAGAATAAGCTGTTCTACCGCTGCGACCTTGAGTCGGAGAGGAAAGTCCGGGCAGCGTAGAGTGCCGTACTTCCTAACGGGAAGGCAACAGTTCAGGAATGATCGGTTGACAGCAAGTGCCACAGAAAATTAAACCGCCTGGCATATTTTTTATGTGTCGGGTAAGGGTGAAAAGGTGGAGTAAGAGACCACCGCTTGTTGGGTGACCAACAGGGCACGGTAAACCTTACGGGCTGAAAGATCAAATAGGTACTAATTTGTGGAGTTACTCGCTCCCGTTCTTCGGAACATTAGTACGGGTAGATCGTTAGAGATTTCGGGTGACCGAAATTCTGGATAAATGGTAGAGTCCCGATGTGGTGCAAGCCATGCAGGGAAACAGAATCCGGCTTATAGGCTTGTTCTTTTTTTGTTATTAATTTTAAAAAATAAGTGAATATTTGAATCACATAACTGGTGTTTCCCATGAAGAAAAAGAATCTTTACGTTGCTTTAGTTTGTTTGTTTCTTTCGAGTTTTGATAGTTCCGCTCAAAATCGTACTTACGATGGGCCCAATAAAATGAATACCTGGTCTATCACTGGTTACGGTGGTATTACTAAGTTTTTTGGAGATATCAAGACTTACGATTTCAAGCTAGGACCGGAGGAGAAACTAACTGGTGGCTGGGGTCTTTCAATCAACAAGCAATTGTCTCCACTTTTTGGGATTCAATTAACTGGATTCAACGGTCAGCTTCAGGGTTCGAAAATGGGCTATATTAGCGAATTTTCGAACAAATCATATGATGTGACTTTCAATAGCCCTTCGTTTGTTCAGCTTAGCTTGGACGGAACAGTAAATCTTAACCGTTTGCTATTGGGTTATAACAAAATGCGCAGATGGAAAGTAGATGCACATCTTGGAGCAGGTATTATTTATTTCCACACAGATTTGAATGCTGTTAACACTGAAACTGGTGTGAACTGGCCAATTAAAACCAATACTGACGGAAGTTCTAAAACTGCTGGTACCTGGGAACGTAACGGATCTACTTACACACGTGAGTGGGCTATACCAGCAGGTCTTTCAGTACACTATGAACTATCTTCACGCTTCGATATCGGTGCTGACTTTACATATACTCGTGTAAACACAGAAAAAATGGATGCAACTGTTGGTAGCATCACCGATTACCAGTCTCAATACGGCTTATGGTCATTTGCTAAAGGTGACTCTAAAAAGGATGGTTGGGGAATGGCTTCTATTGCACTTACCTATAAATTAGGTAAAAATGCAGTAAGAGCGAAAGATGGTAAGTATGATGCAGGAAGCGGACGTTACCACTTGCGTTGGGCTAACCCACAGCAGTTGATTCCTGTTCCTTACAACCCAACGATGGATGATGCAGACTCAATCGCAAAAGCAAACATGCCTAAGCCAGTTGATCCAAGATTGTATACAGATACAGATGGTGATGGTGTAGCTGACCTTTTCGACAAAGAAGCGAACACACCTGCTGGAAGCGTAGTATCTGGTGGTGGTGTAGCAATGGATCTTGATAAAATTATCCGTGATGCTATCAAAAATAACTTGCCAAAAGACGAGTGTGAAGCGCTATTCAGCAACATAGAATTTGATACTGACAAAGCAATTATTCGTAACGCTTCAAAAGAGACACTTAGCAAAGTGGTTGAACTTCTGAACATGCGTACCAACTGCCGTATCGTATTGGTAGGTCATACGGATGCTCGTGCTTCTGACAGCTATAACGTTTCACTTTCTCGTCGTCGTGTTGACGCTGCGAAGAGATTCTTAATCCGTGCAGGTTTGAAAGAACCAAGTCGCGTTCTTACTGAATACTACGGTGAATACCGTCCGGTAGCAGAGAATTCAACTGTTGAAGGTTTACAGTCAAACCGTCGTGTTGAAATCAAAATTTTACCACAAAATACAATCCGCTCATCTTACCCTGCTGGTTTCAGAAGATAAGAAATACGGTTAGAAATAGTTAAAAGGGAATCAGGAAACTGGTTCCCTTTTTTATTTGAAATACAACTGATTTATTGTTTGTGTTTTTTATTATCTTTGCACCCTAATTAATTTAGGGACGAGTTCCCTATTATAACAAATTCAATAATGGCAGTAAAAATTAGATTAGCGCGTCGTGGACGCAAAAAGAAAGCGATTTATGATATCGTAGTCGCAGATGCCAGAGCACCACGTGATGGTCGCTTCATCGAAAAATTGGGTAGCTATAACCCAGGTTCAAACCCAGCTTTTGTTGTATTGGACGCTGGTAAGGCAGTTGACTGGTTGCTTAAAGGTGCTCAGCCAACAGATACAGCACGTTCGATTATGCAACATGAAGGGGTAATGCTTAAAAAACACCTTCAAGTGGGTGTGATTAAAGGTGCTATCACTCAAGAAGTTGCTGATGCTCGTTTTGTAGAATGGCAAGAAGGTAAGGCTGGACGTAAAGCAACTGCTGCTGACTCATTGTCTCAGAAATTGGAGGCTGAAAGAGCTGCTAGACTTGAAGCTGAACGTAAAGTTAACACTGCTCGTGCAGAAGCTATCGCTTTGAAAAATGCACCTGCTCCTGAAGTAGTTGAAGAAGAGGTTTCTGCTGAGACAGAAGAAGCTGCTCCTGCTGCTGAAGAAGCTGAGTCTGCTGAATAATATAGCTTTGACTTAATAGGTATGAGTCTGTCGGTTTACCGTACAGACTCATATTTATTTACGGTCCTTTTAAAACTATAAATAGAAAAACATTGACACAGGATAATTGTTACTTGCTCGGATACATTGTACGTACCCATGGCACAAGCGGTAATGTAGTGATATTTTTGGATGTAGACTATCCGAGTGATTATGAAGAACTGGATTCTGTATACGTTCAGATTAGAGGCGAACTGGTTCCATATTTTATCAGCAACTTTAACCTTCAAAAGCAAAGTAACGCCATCG
The DNA here is from genome assembly GCA_937880795.1 of uncultured Dyadobacter sp. Lineage (GTDB taxonomy): Bacteria > Bacteroidota > Bacteroidia > Cytophagales > Spirosomataceae > Dyadobacter. The sequence goes on from CALGRQ010000215.1 coordinate 15,478, forward strand.
TAACATTTGAGGATGTCGACACCATTGAGAAGGCCGAAGCGTTGGTAGGTAGCTCATTATTCCTTTCACTTGATGAATTGGATGAATTGGATGAAGACGAATTTTACTATCACGAAATTAAAGGATTTACCGTAGTTGACGAGCAAAAAGGAGAGTTGGGTGTTGTTCGTGAAGTTTATTCGCTGAATGGCCAGGACTTAATTGCCATGGATTATCAGTCTGTGGAAGTATTGATTCCAACAGCCGCGGATATTGTATTGAAGGCAGATAAGGAGAATAAGAAGCTACTGGTTAATCTACCCGAAGGGTTGTTGGAAGTATATTTGGATTCTGCGGATAAAAATATTCCTGATGATGCGGATTGATATAATTAGCTGTGTACCAAGCTTACTGGAGAGTTTCTTTGCACACTCTATTTTAAAACGTGCACAGCAAGGAGGACATGCAGAAGTGGTTTTGCACGATATACGGGACTATTCGGTCAACAAGCATAGAACCATTGATGATTACGCCTTTGGTGGCGGTGCGGGAATGGTGCTTCAAATTGAGCCGATAGCGCGGTGTATACGTGCTTTGCAGGCCCAACGCAATTATGATGAGGTAATATACCTAACTCCGGACGGTGAATTGATGGAACAAAAAATGGTTAATCAGTTGTCGTTAAAAGGAAATCTGATTATGCTGTGTGGCCATTATAAAGGTGTGGATCAACGGGTAAGAGATCTTTTCATCACCAAAGAAATTAGTATAGGGGATTACGTCCTTTCGGGGGGAGAGCTGGCTGCGGCTGTTTTAGCAGATGCAATCATCCGTTTGGTACCTGGTGTTTTGAATGACGAAACATCAGCGCTAACGGATTCCTTCCAGGATAATCTCCTGGCTCCTCCGGTTTATTCAAGGCCTTCGGATTTTGAAGGTAATATAGTTCCTGAGATACTTATGTCGGGGCATGAAGCGAAAATAGAGGAGTGGCGTTACGAGCAGTCTGTAAAGAGGACGCGTGAACGTAGGCCTGACCTGTTAAAGTAAAAACCGTCATTTCTGAGGTGTATGCCTAAGAAATGACGGTCAATATTAGATAGTATATAAAAGAAATACAAAGGCAACATGATCTAAAAATCAAGGTTGCAATTGATCCATTCATTGTCAAAGTTTGTGCCGTATTTCCGGTAAAAGCCCACAGCCGAAGTGTTCCAGTCCAGCACTTGCCACATCATACCCGTACAGCCAGTCTTTTTGGCGGCGTCAACGGTTGCATCGAAGAGAATTTTTCCTATACCATTTCCTCGCATTTCCTCGGTTACAATAATATCCTCCATGTACAGTCTTTTTCCTTTCCAGGTGGAATAGCGGAAGTAGTATAGAGACAAGCCAATGATTTTCGAGTCCGATTCGGCAATGAAAAAATCATAAAGTTTTTCGTTGTAGTCGCGCGTGAGCTTTTCTACATTGTTGGTTACCTGGTCTAGCGCTTTTTCATATATAGCCAGTTCCTTGATCAGTTCGTAAATAGCCGGGATGTCTTTTTCTGTTCCTTGTCTGGTTGAAACGTTCATATTGCTGAGGTTTGCATACAACACTTTATGGTTACAAGATACAAGTTTTAACTATGGTTGCTGTACATAGTTCTCCCATTTTTCCAGAATTAACTGAAAATTAACAGGCAGTTCTGTATCAAACTGCATCCACTGGCGGGTGGTGTGGTGTACAAAACCAACCGCGATTCGCTGGAAAGCGGCATGCAGGGCCTGGCCGGGTAGAAGCGAGAAGCAGTTTTCCACCATCGCCCTGTAGCTACCTGCCGAACCACCCCTTAAAATTTTATCTCCTCCATATACGGTATCATTGAAAATAGGATGCCCAATATGTTGCATATGCGCCCTTATTTGATGCGTACGACCGGTTTCTAAGTTACACTTCACCAAGGACACATACCGCAACGATTTAACCACTTCATAGTGGGTTACCGCATGTTTCCCTTGGGAGCCGTCTTCGAATACATCCATGACACGTCGATCGCGTGCACTTCGTCCTATATGGCCGGTTATCGTTCCTTTTTCAACCTTCGGATCACCCCATATCAGGGCATTATATGTTCGCTCAATCGTATGGTCCGAAAACTGCTTGGCTAAAAACGTCATTGCAAATTCTGTTTTAGCAATAACCAATAGGCCCGATGTATCTTTGTCTATCCGGTGTACGAGCCCTGGGCGACCTTCACCATTTCTTCCGGTGGGCAGGTTTTGAAAATGGTAAACCAATGCGTTAATCAGCGTGCCGGTCCAATTGCCAAATGCGGGGTGTACCACCATGCCTGTGGGTTTATTCACGAGCAATAATACATCGTCTTCGTATATAATATCCAGGGGAATATTTTCAGGAATAATTTCGGTGTCCCGGGGAGGCTGTGGCAAAGAAAGTGTAACAACATCTAATGGTTTTACTTTATAGCTCGCCTTGGTAACCTGGCCGTTCACTTTTACCGCTTCGGCATCAATTCCATTTTGTATTTTTGTACGCGAAGCATTGGCGACGTGAAGGCTTAGATATTTGTCAAGTCGCATTAGGCTTTGTCCTTTGTCGGCAACAATGCGATAATGCTCAAATAAATCGTCTTCTTCTGAAATTACTTCGAGTTCGGTTTCTGACATGCTTAAAAATTAGGCAAATGAATAGGATGAAAGACCTGATCTCGTTTAGAGTGTCTCAATCCAAAAGACAAAATTATTAAATTAAGTGGATATACTGATTCCTACACTTCCTTCTCCTATACAGTTACTGACTGATGAGGTCATTTTAAAAGCTGGTATCAAACTTTATTTGAAACGTGATGATCTAATTCATCCTGATGTTTCGGGTAATAAATGGCGGAAATTGAAGTATAGTTTAAAGGAAGCCAAAAATTTAGGGAAGAAAACCATTTTAACCTTTGGTGGGGCTTATTCTAATCATTTATACGCTACTGCGGCCGCCGGAAACGCCTTAGGATTTAAAACCATTGGTGTCGTGCGTGGTGAAGACGCTTCGGTCCGTCTTAGTCCTACCTTGGCATATTGCCAGGAACAGAATATGCATCTTCATTTTGTGTCTCGTCAGGAATATCGCAATCGCCATGATGAACAATATCTTAGAGAGATTTCCATGCAATTTGACAATCCCTATATGATTCCGGAAGGGGGGACAGCAGCGCTGGCGTTAAAAGGGGTAGGTGAAATGACGGCGGAGGTGGAAATGCATCTAGGTATAAAACCTGCTTATTATGCTACCGCCGCAGGTACAGGAGGTACGGCCGCCGGAATCTTGTCAACTGGGAACAATGTATTAGGCTTTGCTGCACTGAAAGGTGGCGATTTTCTCAAAGGAGATATTGAGACTTTGTTGCAGGGACATGTAGGTTTGGGAAATTTGCAATTAATGACAGAATATCATTTTGGTGGTTATGCCAAATGGACACCGGAGTTACTGGCATTTATGTCAGAATTTTACGTAAAACATGGTGTACAGTTGGAACAGGTATACACAGCAAAAATGCTTTATGGTATATATGATTTAATGGATAAGAGTTTCTTCAAACCGGGTGACGTGGTGGTGGCAGTTCATACAGGCGGGCTTCAGGGTTTATTGCCACAGGCCCGCCTGTAAGAAATTCTACTGTTGCGCCTATGATTCGCTACTGCTCACGGCATGCACTGATTTTTTATTGATAAAATCTTTGATTAAATCTTTTTCGCCCGCAATCCATAACACATCCTCCTGTTCAATAATCATATAGGAATCAGGGTTGAGGATGCGTTCGCCATTGCGTTCTATACCAACGATCATACCTTTTGTTTTCTCGCGAATCTGACTTTCACGGATGCTTTTGCCGCGAATATTGTATTCACTTTTTACTTCTATGCGTTCCAAAATAATAGAATCCGGTGAGGCTATATAGGTATCGCCATTTACACTAACTTCTACATGCCCACGGAAAGCATCTAATTGAGCGTCGGTTCCAATTACTTCAATACGGTCGTAAGGATACAGTACTTCCGTTGGTTTGGGCAATTGAATGGTTTTACTACCACGCTCTATGAGCACCAAATTAATGCCGAAATTCTCACGAATCTTAAGTTCTTGCAGAGTTTTACCGATCAATGTAGAGTCAGGACTTACTTCCAAAAAGGCAAAGTGGGCATCCCAGGGTAACAATAACTTTTTTGATTTACCGCTACCCTCCAGTTGGCGCGCGTTGAGGTTTTGCAAGAAGCGTTCTTCGATCTTCTGATAGAATTGTTGAAGACGTTGATAAAAAATAGCAAAGGCAAAAATCGTAATCCCTCCTGCAATACTCAAAGCCTTAGGTGTACTATAGAATTGACTCATGAGAAATACCATGAGTAAGACCGCGATCATCACTCGTGATAATTCGAGCAACAATAAGGGGCCGCGACTGTATTTTCGGCTCAGCCAAATGGCAGAATAAGCTTTTCTATTAGCCCTTTTAAATACCAAGGCCCATAAGAAGGGGGAGATCAGCAATAATGTAATTCCGAATAAAACGGTATTGGTAACATACGTTTCTGGTATAGCTCGGTGGAGCAATGTGGCTAATTGTTGAGACGATAGAAGGATAATTCCAACAACTACAACCGAATTGAGAATAACGGTCTGGGCGTAAGATTTCAGAATTTGTTGCCACTGCGTGTTCTTGACAATAGTGTCGGTGCTACTGCTGTATCGATTAAGGTAATTCCTGACACTTTCCGGTAAAACTTTGTCGAGCCATTTATACAATGGATCTGATAATTGCATCATATAGGGCGTTGTGAAGGTTGTAATAACCGACACACCCACGGCGATTGGGTATAGGAATTCGCTTGTTACATGAAGCGATAAGCCCAAATTGGCGATGATAAACGAAAACTCACCAATTTGTGACAAACTCATACCGGACTTGATGGAGGTCTTGAGGGGTTGACCCGATATAACAGCTCCCAGCGTTACGAAAGTGGTTTTTCCAAGAATAACCACTAGTACGAGAATGGCTGTTGGAACGGCGTAATCCAGTAGCAGACTTGGATTGATCAGCATCCCGACGGATATAAAGAATACTGCTCCAAAGAGATCTTTGACAGGTTTTAACAGGTGTTCGATTTTTTCGGCGTGCGTCGTTTCAGCCAATATAGAACCCATGATAAAGGCCCCTAGTGCAGCGGAAAAACCGGCTTGTGTTACAAGAAAAACCATTCCAAAGCAAAGCGCAACGGAGGTAATCAGTACACTTTCATCGTTCATTAGCTTGCGATACCGCCTGAGGAGGGTAGGGAAGATGAAAATACCACCCAAGAACCAGATGATTAAAAAGAAAAATAATTTGAGAATGGATTCAAATAATTCGGCCCCGGCAAATTGTTGACTAATGGAAAGTGTAGAGAGCAATACCATGAGTAGCACCGCGGTAAGATCTTCTATAACCAGAATTCCTAATACCACTCGCGCAAATTTTTGTGTGCGTAATCCTAATTCATCGAATGCCCGAAAAATAATGGTGGTAGATGAAATGGCTATAATTCCACCAAGAAACAAACTGTCAATTTTTGTCCAGCCTAAAAGTTGTCCGGTAACAAAACCGGTTACCAGCATAAATGAAACCTCGAAGAGACCCGTGATTGCGGCGGTGTTGCCAACCTTTACTAATTTTTTAAAACTAAATTCAAGACCCAAGTTGAAAAGGAGAAATATGACTCCAATTTCTGCCCAAATTTCAATGGTCTTTATATCGGTAATGGTAGGAAAGAGATGAAAATTAGGGCCTACCAATAATCCGGCAATTATATATCCTAATACAATGGGTTGTTTAAGTTTTTTGAATATCATCGTGATGATCCCTGCCATTGTGAGAATCAATGACAGGTCAACAATGAGCTGTGGAACGTGAGCCATGAATGCGTTAAAGTTGTACTATTTATTCAGAAAGCAATAAAATACAAAAAGCCTTTGAAAAATCAAAGGCTTTTTGTTTGAACCAGCAACTGAAACGAGGGGTGTACGATCAACCTACGCTACCTTCCAGGCTGATTTCCAGTAATTTTTGAGCTTCAACGGCAAATTCCATCGGAAGCTGATTTAATACTTCCTTGGCATAACCATTTACGATCAAAGCAACAGCTTGTTCGGTAGGTATACCACGCTGGTTGCAATAGAATAATATATCTTCTCCAATTTTAGATGTCGTAGCCTCATGCTCCACCATCGCCGAAGGATTATTTACCTCGATATAGGGGAACGTGTGCGCACCGCATTTATCACCCAGCAAAAGGGAGTCGCATTGCGAGAAGTTACGTGCTTTTTCGGCTCTTTTAAATACCTGAACCAATCCACGGTATGAGTTCTGACTTTTACCGGCAGATATACCTTTTGACACAATACGGCTTTTTGTGTTTTTGCCGATGTGGATCATCTTAGTTCCGGTATCGGCCTGTTGCATATTGTTGGTTACCGCTACTGAGTAAAACTCACCGATAGAGTTGTCACCTTTCAGGATTACCGAAGGATACTTCCAGGTAATGGCAGAACCAGTTTCTACCTGAGTCCAGGATATTTTAGAGCCTGCAC
>CALGRQ010000216.1 GCA_937880795.1 uncultured Dyadobacter sp.
CGCAGAGGCTTTTTCCTTTGCGTCCTTCGCGTTAAACTTCGTGAGCTTTGCGTGAAGATATAGTTCAACACTAACAATTTCTTGTAAAGGGGAAATTAATGTTTACGCAAAAATCGCAGAGGCTTTTTACTTTGCGTGCAATATTATACCTACTCCCTCCATCCAAAAATATTCAATTGTAAATCCATGACCTCGTTACCGCGATATTGGTGATTCACAAAGGGGCGCATTCTGTGCTGGTTGGTATCGATAAAATACCGGAAACCGTTTGTTTCAAAAACCCGAATGACGTCGGCCAGGCCCTGTTGCGGGTTACCTATATAGGAGTGGAATTCCACAAATAGATTCTTAACATGAGCCAGTGAGTTTTTACAGTCATCCAAAACTTCTATTTCTGCGCCTTCTATATCCATTTTAAGAAAATCTATGGAGCTCTCTTTTTCGATATAGTCTTTTAGGCGCCCCGACGGAATAAGCTTCTTTTCAGCTTTTGAATATATCGAGGAAGAATCGGCCTCTTCGCTTCCAAACCAAACCCCATCAGTATCTTTCCAGACCGCTTTCGGGACGATTTCAATGTCCTCAATTTTATTCCTGATCAAATTAGACCGAAGAAGCTGAACGATTTCTGCTTCTGCTTCAAAGGCAGTAATTCGTGCTTCTGGATATAAATGCTTAAAATACAAAAGACTCATACCCACATTTGCCCCACAGTCCAGTATGACCGGTGCAGGATTATCTGACTTGAACAGATAAAATCCGTCGGCATATATTTCTTTATACTGCCATAGAAACGACATCACATCAGGAACTTCGAGCTGATATTTCCCAAAACTAACATGGGTGCGGCTGTGTCGTTTGGCATCACCGTATTTTAAAAGAAGTTTAACAAACTCCCTGTCACGTGCGGTACGTAACGCCTGAAATGGTTCTTTAAGCAAATAGCGAAGCCAGTACATGAAATTGGATTATGCATTTAATTTCGGGGCGAAGATAGGGCAAAGATTGTAGTCGACCTTAAAATTACTTTCGTTTGTGTACTTTTGCAGCAAGTATCCAATTTGATCTGGCAAATGCGTGTTTGTTTTGTTATGGCGGGGCTTCCGCATTATTTTACTTTGATTCTGAATAAAATGGTTTCGGAATACGGAATCGATTTAATTCTAATCAAACCCAGCCAGAAAAGTAAAGCGGTGGGTTCGGGAGTAAAAGAAGGTACCTCCAACACCAAATTCAGGTTAGTGGAGTTGCCAGAATATACCACCTGGTACGGAAAGCCATTCTTTAAAGACCTGATTCCTACCTTGCAGGAGATAAAGCCAGATATTATTGTCATGTCGGCATGGCCTTATTTTTTACAATTGGTACTCAATCCTTTTTTCTATGGAAAGTTGCGTTCTGTTGGGGCTAAGCTCATTTGCAGAGATATACCATTCAATATTTCTTATTGGGGCAAAAGCCGTGAATACTATTTTTCTGGTCAGAATTTGACTGAGGACCTGGGTAATGATGACAAGAACTGGAAAGGGTATCTAAACTTTCTATTCATTACCTGTTTACGGAAAATATATTTACCCCTTGCCGATGCACACATTAATTATTTTGATGAGGCACGGAATATAACCGGGAGTTATGGCGTACCTCAGGAAAAAATATTCATAGCGGCAAATTCGCCTGATACGGATGAGCTTTTGGCTACTTATGAAGCAGTTTTGAAAGAACCAGAAATTTTACCCCATCATCCGCATCGGCTGATTCACGTAGGAAGATTGGTGAAGTGGAAACGGGTAGACATGCTTATTCAAACCGTGCAGAACCTGGCAAGCTCATTAACGGATATAGAACTGGTAGTGATTGGATTTGGGCCGGAGGAAGACGCATTGAAAAAGTTGGCTACCGACTTAGGCGTTGCTGATAGGGTGCGGTTTATTGGAGGGGTATATGAAGCTAAAACGTTGGGGGCGTATTTGCACGCGTCGTCCGTTTATGTGTTGGGAGGTATGGGAGGTTTGAGCATCAACGACGCCATGTGTTTTGCAAAGCCAGTGATTTGTTCTGTGGCCGATGGAACGGAGAAAAGGCTGGTGCGTGAAAATTACAATGGGTTTTATTTTAAGAATGGAGATCAGAAGAGCCTGGATACCGCTGTTCTTAATCTTTTGACAGATGCTGAAAAGGTGAAGCAGTTTGGCGCTAATTCATTGAATATAATCAAAAAGGAAGTTAATATACATAGTGTACTTCGGGAATATGACGTTGCATTCCAGTATGTGATGAAACAACCGTAGGTTACTCATTTAGAGATCTGAAAAATGAAAATTTTAAGCATTGTAGGTGCTCGTCCTAATTTTATGAAAGTGGCTCCGTTGCACAGGGCTTTTTCGAAACATCCGGAAATCGAATCAAAGATTATCCATACAGGACAGCATTATGACTCTAAAATGTCGGACGTGTTCTTCAATCAGTTGGAGCTACCTAAACCGCACTACTTTTTGGGGATAGGCGGAGGAACTCATACGCAGCAGGTAGCCAAAATCATGATTGAGTTTGAGCAGGTGATGCAAACTGAGAAACCGGATATCGTATTGGTGGTAGGCGATGTGAACTCGACCATAGCCTGTGCAATGGTTGCGGTGAAGGAGCGCGTACCTGTGGTGCATGTAGAAGCAGGGTTGAGGAGTGGTGACCGTGGCATGCCAGAGGAAATCAACCGAATTATGACCGATTGCATTTCTGATGACCTTTTTGTGACTGAAAATTCGGGTATGGTGAATTTGAAGCGTGAGAGTATTCCTGACGAAAAAGTACATTTCGTAGGCAATGTCATGATCGATTCGCTGGTATATTACAGAGAAAAAGCATCCAAACTTAATTTATTGGAAGGTCTTGGGCTCGCTCCTAAAAAATATGTGCTGGTTACCATGCACCGCCCTAGTAATGTAGATTTTGCCGAAGGGTTGAAAAACATTCTGGCCATTATTAAGGATACGGCTTCACGAACCAAGGTACTTTTTCCGGTTCATCCCCGGACGCTAAAAAACATGGAAACGCATGGTCTTCTGGACGAGCTCAAAGCGATTGAAAACGTAACGCTTATGGAACCGCAAGGATATCTTGAGTTTCTGTATTTTATCCACAACCTGTGTTTTTCACAGAAACCCAAC
>CALGRQ010000217.1 GCA_937880795.1 uncultured Dyadobacter sp.
AAAAAAAAGAGGCACAACCCAATGGCTGTGCCTCATATACTAAACCATATAGGTCCTATTATTTGGCTGAAACTCTTACAGCAATTCTGCGGTTTTGAGCTCTACCCTCTTCTGTATCGTTGCTTGCAACAGGGTGCTCTTTACCATATCCCTCCGCATCAAGTCTTGAAGCATCTATTCCTTCTGATACAATAGCAGCTTTCACAGAATTAGCTCTATCCTGAGACAATTTCAAGTTAAGTGCGGCATCACCTGTGTTATCAGTATATCCACCAATTTTCAAATTAACTTTTGGATATGCTTTCAAAATTTCGGCTATGTTTTTGGTTTGTACCAAAGATTCGGAACTAAGCTTAGCGCTACCCGTTTCAAAATTGATACGGTCGAAGTTGAACCAGGTCGTTTTGTCGACAGCAAGTTTCGAGGCTTCAATAAACGTCACAAGTTTGTTTTCTATACCAAACTCCGGAATATCCAATTCAATTCCATTAGGTAATTTACGCTTAAAGAAAGTACCCAGGGCGTCTAGTCCTGCTCCAATTTTACTCTGGGTAGAATCAACCATATCCGATACGGCAGCACCCGCAGAATCCAAAGTTGCTTCAGTATTGTTAGCAATAGCTGAATCGTCTTTTTTGCAAGTTTTCATCGCCCAAATTAACGCGGCTGCTATAAGCGCTAGCAAAACCCACATTAACCATTTGGGTGAACCACTTTCCTTCTCTTCCACCACCGGTGGTGTATAGGTTTCTCTTCTTGGAGCCTCCGATCCTTTGAAATCACCCAAGTCAGCAAAATTCAAAACATTGCCTAAGCCTCTTGGCAAAGCTGCTAAAACCGAATCTTTTTGCCCCATTAAAAGAGATGTTAGGCCGGATAGTCCCATACCTGATGACTTAACCTGATTTCCTAGCAAACTCAAAAGGAAAGGTGCAGCAAAGCCAAGCAAAGAAGTTGCAGAAGAGGTTTTAATTCCCGACTGAGATGAAACTGCTTCTGCAATATCATTGGTTTTATTTCCGAAGAGCGTTGGAAGAATTTTAGCGCCTAACGAAAATAAATCCGTTGATTGGGAGCTATTCCCAAGGATAGACGAAAGCCCATCCAAAATACCATTGTCATTATTTTCGCGAGCCAAATCAAGTATTTGGCCTGCGCCTGTTGTTGTGGAAGCTTTTTGCATGATTCCTCCCAGAATCGATGGCAAAATACCACCTAGTGCCGACTGTACACCTGAAGAATTTTCACCTAATAAACCTGCAAGTTTTTCAACGTTTGGGCCGGTAATATAGGTTTTGGCAAGGTCTAAAATGTTTACGGACATAGTTCAAAAATAGTTTATATGTATAAAGCGTGAAAATTATTCTATTTGACGCAAACAATATTTAAAGTAACAAGTCCTGAGTAACTATATTCTATATATGTATAATTAAATTACCTGCATCAATAATACAAAAAAAACCGAACAAGTTTAAAAAACTGTTCGGTTTTAGTAATATTTATTATTTCTATTATACCAACAATGTGGTTAGTTCGCTAACTCCTCCTCTTTTTTACGAACCTTAATGATCAACTCCTCGCTGTTCTCCTCACGGTCAGCAACCAGGATATCTCCTTCTCTCAAATCTCCTTTCAGAATTTCTTCAGCCACAGGATCTTCAAGGTACTTCTGAATGGCTCGGTTCAACGGACGAGCACCATATTGAGGATCATATCCTTTTTCAGATAGGAAATCCTTTGCAGCTAAGGTCAGTTCAATTTCATAACCCAGACCTTTCACACGGCTGAACAACTTACCAAGAGATATATCGATGATCTGATGCAAATCTTCTCTCTGAAGTGAATTGAAGACGATTACATCGTCCAATCTATTCAAGAATTCTGGTGAGAATGCCTTGCGCAAAGCACTTTGAATAGTGCCTTTCATGATATCATCAATATTTTCAGTTTTGGCTTTGGTAGAAAAACCTATTCCAGCTCCGAAATCCTTCAAGTCACGTGCTCCGATATTCGAAGTCATGATGATGATTGTATTTCTAAAATCAACGCGACGCCCCAAACCATCCGTTAGAATACCATCGTCCAATACCTGCAACAGAATATTAAACACATCCGGATGCGCTTTTTCGATCTCGTCTAATAGCACAACACTATATGGCTTACGACGAATCTTTTCCGTAAGTTGACCACCTTCTTCATATCCAACATATCCCGGAGGTGCTCCTACCAAACGAGATACACTGAATTTTTCCATATACTCACTCATGTCGATGCGAACAAGAGCATCTTCCTTATCAAAAAGATAAGTAGCCAACACCTTCGCCAACTCAGTTTTACCAACCCCGGTAGGTCCTAGGAAGATGAAAGAGCCAATCGGTTTCTTAGGATCTTTTAACCCTACTCTTGTCCGCTGAATAGCCTTCACCAACTTTTCAATCGGAGGGTTCTGTCCAATGACTTTACCTTTAAGCTCGTCCGCCATCCCCAGCAACTTTTTACCTTCGTCCATAGAAACATTGGTAACTGGTATGCCCGTCATCATAGCCACAACATCGGCCACATTTTGCTCCGTTACGGTATAGCGTTTTAGCTTAGTTTCTTCTTCCCAAGCCAGCTTTGCTTTTTCAAGCTGATCGATCAATTTCTTTTCACGATCACGCAATTGAGCCGCTTCTTCGTACTTCTGGCTTTTTACGACACGGTTCTTCTCCTGCTTGATATTTTCAATCTGCTCTTCCAAAGTAAGGATATCCTCAGGCACTGTGATATTGCTGATATGCACACGTGCACCCACTTCATCCATCACATCGATGGCTTTGTCTGGAAGGAACCTGTCAGTAATATAACGTTCCGAAAGTTTCACTGCCGTACTAATCGCCTCAGGCGTATAGTTTACATGGTGATGCTCTTCGTATTTATCCTTGATATTTTGAAGAATCTGGATTGTTTCCTCAATAGAGGTAGCATCTACCATTACCATCTGGAATCGACGTGCCAGTGCACCATCTTTCTCGATATACTGGCGATATTCGTCCAGGGTTGTTGCTCCAATACATTGGATTTCTCCACGAGACAAAGCCGGTTTGAACATATTGGATGCATCCAAAGATCCAGAAGCGCCTCCAGCGCCAACGATTGTATGCAACTCATCTATGAACAAAATAACGTCAGGAGACTTTTCCAACTCGTTCATTACCGCTTTCATCCTTTCTTCAAACTGCCCGCGATATTTGGTCCCAGCTACCAAAGAAGCCAGATCCAACGTTACCACACGCTTTCCGAAAAGTACTCGGGAAACCTTTTTCTGAACAATACGTAAGGCAAGTCCTTCGGCTATGGCTGTTTTACCAACACCCGGCTCACCAATCAAAATTGGATTATTCTTTTTACGGCGACTCAAAATTTGAGCTACACGCTCGATTTCCTTTTCCCGTCCTACAATGGGGTCAAGTTTTCCAACTTCCGCCATTTTAGTAAGATCGCGACCAAAGTTGTCCAATACAGGCGTGCGGGATTTCTCCCCTCCTTTTGATTCTTTACCAGACGCTGAGCCACTTCCACCACCAAACATTCCGCCTCTTGCTTCATCGTCTCCGTCTTCGGTTTCAGGCCCCATGTGAGGCCTTGTGCCTGATGATTGATATTCCAGCATTTCTTTAATGACTTCGTAGTTAACATTAAATTTATGTAAGATCTGGGTACCTACATTATCTTCATCGCGTAGTATCGATAAAAGTAAATGTTCTGTTCCAATTAGTGGACTCTTGAAGATTTTGGCTTCAAGGTAGGTAATTTTAAGTACCTTCTCCGACTGACGGGTCAAAGGGATATTCTGCAAATTTTTAACATTATTCGTTGCAGCACCTTTGGTTGCCTGCTCAATGGTTTGTCGTACATCGTCGAGCGAAACCCCTAATTTTTTCAACAGACCAATTGCAACACCATCTCCTTCACGAATCATACCCAATAATAGGTGCTCAGCACCAATGTAATCATGTCCAAGTCTCAAGGCTTCCTCGCGACTTAGAGAGATTACCTCTTTCACTCTATTCGAAAATTTTGCTTCCATTATGCAGCAATAAAAGTGTTTACTATTCTAAACGCCACCCGAACAATGTTTGTTCAAAACGGTATTATTGAAATTGGCGAGATTTTAACAAGACGCTCCTAGCTTCGGGCCCCATGTTAAAGATCAAATCAACAATACTTAAATTACTCACAAAATCATTCCCGAAGGTCTGATAATACGGTTCAGGCTTATAATATTTATAAATTCCTTGGTTTTTTTTATTATTTAGCTGAGAAACCTCATCTACAACGCCCAATGAGCCATTTTCGTCACCTGACAAAATGTACGTAACCTTATTTTTTATTCCAACCAATCTAAGACATATTGTCAATAAATCATAATTCAAATCCACCAAATAAGTATATTTTTTTTCAAAAACACCTTTTAATTCAGGTGCATAGTACTCATAAAATGGAGATTTTCCGTATGCCGACTGGAAACACCCCAAGTGCCGCCGTATCCAGTCCTGACTATAATCAACTTTAACATCACGAGTTAAACCGTTATTGGCGATCACCACCGGAACAGTCAGAGTATCCACTTTATTAGCCGTCAATACATTGCATCTGTTCCTATAGGTTTGTTTTACATAACGTTCATTGACATCAATCCAAACATGATCATAGTGTAAAATACAGGCAAAATAATCAAGACAAGGGAGATACTGTAGTTCAAGTTTAGCCTCTCGGCCGGATATAGGATTCACAATTGGTTGAGACACACTAATACGAGAAATCTAAGGTTTTATTTAAATACCTTATACTATTTTCAAATGATTTTACTTCTATACAACGAATTAGAGAAATAGACTAGTATCTCCCAAACCCTCTCTGACAATTTCAATTTCTTCGCCAGTAGCACGTACCACGGTTGATCCAATATTTCCTCCATAGCCACCATCAATGATGATATCAACCTGGTGCTGAAATTTCTCAAAAATGAGTTCTGGGTCGGTCGAATACTCAATCACCTCATCATCATCTTTAATGGAAGTTGTAACAATGGGGTTGCCTAGTTCTTTTACCATATACCTGGGAATCAGATTGTCTGGTACACGGATACCTACCGTTTTTTTATTGGTATTCAACAACTTCGGAACTTTGCTATTGGCATCCAATATAAAGGTATAGGGACCAGGAAGCACTTTTTTCATAATCTTAAACGCGCCATTCCCCACTCTGGCATAATCAGCAATATGGCTAAGATCATAGCAAATGAAAGAGAAGTCATTCTTTTGCGGTTTGATCCCCTTTATACGCGCTATTTTTTCAACGGCCCGCGAATTGAAGATGTCACAACCTAATCCATAGACGGTATCCGTTGGATAAATCACCAATCCTCCGTCACGAAGGCACTCTACGACCTGACGAATCCGTCGTTCATCAGGGTTTTCTGGATATATTCTTATAAAATCAGCCGGCATGTCGAAAATTAGCTTTTTTAATTAACAATATCAAAAGCCAAATCCTTCCTTCCCCGGTAAATTCTATTAATAGTTTGCAAATAAAATCGATATATCAAATTTAAAGGAACATGCCATTTGCACATTAAAACAATGATTTCTGTCCTCCATCCAGGATTTTCAATATAGTTTAACAATTTCCTGAATTGCTCAGCTAATTCAAATTCCTGCGCATACAGGCACTTTCGGATAAAACTCCGAATTCGCTTTGCCAATATTTCAAACTCCTCCTGATCCCGGTTCAAGTCGTAGGCCTTGTTACAAACCTTATAACAAGCATCCAATATACCACTCCCCTTTTTGTAGACGAGTGTACGTAAAGAATCGGGTGTGTTCCGCTTCAAAGTAAGTACCTCATCCACATACAGATATTTATACTTTACAGAAGAGCGGACCCAAAAATCAAAATCCTCAAAATGCAACGTTTCGTCGTATCCACCCAGAAGGAGCATTATTTCTGTACGCATCATCATGGTTGGCGTACAAATAAAATACCTTTCCAATATCTTTTTATATACATCACCTGTAGGAACCTTCCCGACTGCTTTACCATCTTTACCTACATGGTAATGGTATCGTAATGGCGTTCCATCCACATCAATGTATTGCGCATTTGAAAAAACAACAGCTGTGTCCTGAGAGGCTGACTCAAATGCCTTCACTTGCCTTTTTATCCGACCCGGCAGGAATACATCATCTCCGGACAAATCAATCACATACTTTCCCTTGGCCAGAGCCAGTCCTTGATTGAATGCCTTACAAAGACCTTTATTGAAAATATTTTTAATCAATTGAAAACCAGGATAATTAACCTGAATACGCTCTATTACTCCAAGCGTATCGTCCGTACTCGCATTATCAATTACAATAAGTTGAATGTTAGAATATTCCTGCGCAAAAACAGATTCAATACTCTGCCTTACAAAGTTTTGATGATTGAATGCAGTAAGAATCACAGTCACCAACGGTTGTCTACAATCTTCCATGGTTATCAAGAAGCCAATAACTTGCCAGAATGCTGATATATACGAGAGTTACAACCCAAAGTCACAAATTTTGGGCATATACACACAGATAGGAATAGATACTTATTATTCGGTAAAAATCAGGCAGTTTTACTCCGCGCCAAACGCCTGGCGCGGTCGATACTGGCATTAATCTCAAAGCCAAGAATGATCAAAAAGGCAAGCAAATAATACCAGATCATCAGGGCGATCATGGTTCCAATGGAGCCATATAACTTATTGTAAGAGCTAAACTTTGAAAGGTAAAATGAGAATCCATAAGTAGCAGCCAATATCAATATAGACGCCACCATAGATCCTGAGTTGATAAAGGTATAACGTTTACCATGACTTGGCGCGAAACGATAAATAATAGACAACGCCAACATCATGGCCCCAAAACTAGTCAGATACCGGGTAATATTCAGCGAGTAAATAATCCAATCGTCCTGTACAATATGCCAGTCGCTAATGAGAGCCATAGCTGCATCTCCAACGATCAAAAGTAATACCGCCAAGAACAAAACAATGATAAGCAGGAAGGTTAGCAACAGGGCTACGATGCGGGTTTGTAGAAAACCCCTTATTTTTTCATCCTCAAAAACCATATCAAAGGATTGCATAAGAGACATCATTCCATTGGTACAGGCCATCATGGTAAAAATAAAACCAAAGGATAAAATGTCTCTTCTCGGCCGGCTCAAAATGTCCGTGATGGTTTGATTGGCTTAGGTATAAATGCCGTGAGGCATTACTTCACGCAGCATAAGCATGATCTCTTTGTCAAGATCCTTAATCGGTATATACGGAATGAGGGTAAAAAGGAAAATGATGGCAGGAAAAGATGCCAATGTTAAGCTATAAGCAACTGCCGAAGCTCTTTGATCAATATCAAACTTTCGGTTGTTATTAATTACATTGAGAATGATGTCATAAACCGACACAGTCCCCCTAAAAAGCGTATTCTTTTTTAACCACGAAACCAGTCGCTTGATTTGCCGGTTGCTCAACAGTGTTTCAAGCATAGCTTATCCTGATTTACTTATTCAGAAACAAAGTACGGTTTTAATTTTTCAAGTAGCCGGTCCGGTGCCATGCATAACTTGTTATTATCCTTACGTTGGAAAACCAAAGTTGTCTCGCCCGTATTCAACAAAACATTTTCCTGGTTTCTGATTTCGTATTGGAAAATCACCCTTACACCCGGCATTTCATGAAGCGTAACTCGGATACTCAAAAGGTCGTCATATCTGGCCGGCTTTAAATAACGTGATCTGTTTTCATACACAGGCATCATTACGCCCTCATCTTCCATGGCTTTGTAATGGAAATCGATGCTTCTTAATGCCTCAACCCTACCAATTTCGTAGTAACGAGCATAATTACCATAATAAACATATCCCATTTGGTCGGTGTCAGCGTAGCGAACCCTTAAAAACAATAAACCGGATGATCACTTGACAGATACTCATCCGGCCTGTGTCATAGAAACAACTGTTTCCATGCACGCAATTACTTCATAATTTTCAAACGATTCAATTCTGCCTGATACATTCTCGCATTATTGAGGTGGTCGGCATATGTTTTTGCAAAAGCGTGGTAACCCGACAAATCAGCTTTGGCACACATGTATAGATAATCATGTTTATCATAATTCAATACCGCATCCATCGATTTTAAGTCAGCCACACGGATTGGACCGGGAGGAAGTCCAATATTTACATAAGTGTTGTACGGTGACTTTACCCGCAATTGTTCGTTCAAAATACGCTTGATCCCAAAATCTTGCAAAGCAAATTTAATCGTCGGATCGGCCTGTAACGGCATAGAAGCATTTAAACGGTTCATATATAAACCGGCTACACGCGGGCGTTCATCTACTTTTCTAGCCTGCTCTTCTTCTACAATGGAAGCCAAAATAGATACCTGAATGGGTGTAAGTCCAATTTCCTTCGCCTTGGCCAATTTGTCGTCGGTCCAATATTTTTTATATTCGGAATGCATACGATCCAAGAATTTTTCAGTCCCCGTATTCCAGTACACATCATAGGTATTGGGCAAAAACATAGAAACTATCGTAAGCGTGTCCATTCCATATTTGCGGCAAACTTCAGGATCATTTAAAGCCTTTCTAAAATTATCTTCTCCAAATTCGAACCGGGTACCAATTCTAGTGATCAAATCCTCTTTGAGTCTGATATTATTGAAAGTAAGTTTCACCGCATCCTGTTCCCCTGAAACAAGTTTCTTAACCGCTTGATAGTTGCTGGTATTCGGCTTTAAAACATAACGACCCGGCTTCACATTTTCAGGATAGTCCAGAAACTTGGCCAAAAAACGAAAAGAAATCTGATCGGTTATTACCTCGTGTTTATTCAAAGAGTCCAGTACCGATTGGTAGGAAGCCTTCTGAGGTATTAGCAACACAAAACTATTTTGCTTGTCGGCCTGTATATTAGGCGTTTTGAAAATTTGCCAGAAATAAAAAGTAAACGTGGTTGTTAGAATGGCCAGGGTAACAAATATTCCAACTTTTAAATTACGAGACATGAGTTTTTACGTTAAGCTGTGAGCTATTGGCTTTTGATATTATAAATTTCACTAACTACTTATCAAAACTGATATTGAAACGTTGCGCCAGTTCAGATAAAGACAATATAACTGGTTCCAAAAGTTCAATTCCCTCTATACTACGTACGGCCTCTATCTCTCTTTCCGGATCACCCGGAATCAAAACCCGCTTGCCTTCTACCGCGCGTGCACCTCTGAACGCCCCAATCCATTTATCCATGTCCTTTTTGAAATCGTCGGCAGGCCTGAAACCATCAATACGCATCGCCCCTAAAAAATGACCCGTTCCTAATCCACCTTCCTGAGCGGACATAAATCCGGCGGTAGCAAAGGGAGGAACCCATGGTCCAAAATTAGCTCCGGACAATACGCCAGAAAATATATCTACGATTGCACCCAGACCATATCCCTTGTGACTGCCATGTTCGCGGTCGGAGCCAAGCGGCAATAAACCTCCCCCACTTTTCACTGCATTAGAATCTGTGGTATCCTGCCCTTCTGCGTCCTGAGCCCAGCCCAATGGTGCGGGTAGTCCCTTTCGTTGCAAGATTTCAAATTTACCGTAAGCCACAGCAGTCGATGCAAAGTCGGCCACAAACGGCGGCTCATGCAATGCTGGCACTGCAACCGCTATCGGATTTGTACCTAATAATTTATCCAAAGAAAAAGTAGGTGCTACCAAAGGTGCTGCGTTGGTCATCGTCATACCAATCATTTCTTTTTGCAACGCCAGCATGGCATGATAACCTGCTATACCAAAATGATTAGAATTACGTACAGAAACCCATCCTGAACCTACCTTCTCGGCCTTCTCCATGGCAATTTCCATAGCTTTCGGCGCCACCACCAGACCCAATCCCCGATCTCCATCCACAACCGCCGTGCTTGGTGTTTCATGTACAATTTTAATATCGGGGGTGGGATTCAGTCGGCCGTTGTCGTACAAACGTACATAGCCTGCCAAACGTGCTATACCATGAGAGTCTACCCCTCTTAAATCTGCACTGATGAGCACTTCTGATGCAAGCTTGGCCTCTTCCGGGCGGCATCCAATGGCTAAAAATACCTCTTCTGTAAAATGCTTTAAATAACTTGCCTGATACATATTGCGCTTATAAATAGAAACAGCTTTTGAATTTTAAATGTCAACTGATTAAGATTATTGAGAACCAGTGATGCAAATATCTATATTCCGTGGGCATCGTCCAATATTTTAAATTTTACAAGAACATATAATCCGGTATAGTACCGAAATACCACGTTTTGTTCATGAGGAAGCTTTGTAAATCTGTACCTTTGTAGTCCAAACAAAAGCAAACCGGTAGCATT
>CALGRQ010000218.1 GCA_937880795.1 uncultured Dyadobacter sp.
GCCGGGGATTTATGGCGGGCCAGTGCGATAAAAATGGCTGGTATCTATAAGGGGCGTTTGACAGAACAAAAGGATTTTGATGAAATTGCCGATATGCTTTTGGATATTCGTTTGGTCGAAAAGGAAGCATTCCAAAAGCTTTCCAAATTAAATTTAGGAAAGTGATCAGCATATAACAATGATAAAAGGTTCCGGTATTGAGATCCGTGCCGTATCGCACAGATATAAATCAGCCCCAGAAAATACACTTTCTGAAATTAATCTTAACATTTACGATTCTGATGTTTTTGGATTATTAGGTCCAAATGGGGCTGGAAAAACGACACTCATCTCCATTCTTTGTGGCATATTTCCGGCATCATCCGGTGTTATTCGCTTTTTTGATAAAGGTACAGAAGTGTCTGATCAAGGGCGTAGAAGTCTCATCGGGTTTGTTCCCCAGGAGTATGCCTTTTATCAGGAATTGAGTCCTCGTCAGAATCTGGATTATTTTGGTGCCATGTACAACTTGTCAAAGGATCGGTTGGTAACCAGACGAGAGGAACTATTGGATGTACTGGGTTTAAGTAAAGTTGCAGATAAACCGGTTGGAACCTTCTCAGGAGGGATGAAACGACGGGTGAATTTGGCAATAGGGATCATTCATCAGCCAGGTATTTTGTTTTTGGACGAACCAACGGTTGGGGTAGATGTACAAAGCAAAAATGCCATTATCCGATATTTGCAACACCTGAATCAGCAGGGAACCACCATTGTATATACATCCCATCATATGTCGGAAGCGGAAGAGTTTTGTAACAGAATCGCTTTAATTGACCATGGGACGGTAATTGCCGAAGGTGAATTGGAAGAATTGAAACTGTCGCATGCAGCAAACGATTTACAATCCTTGTTTATAAAATTGACCGGGGAGGCGTATAGAGATTAATAGTATGTTTAAAATAGTTGCATCCATTAAAAAGGAAGTGCTGCTTCTGATCAACGATCGGGTAGGCTTGGCACTGATGTTTTTGATGCCTTTGCTGTTGGTTTTTATTATTACCATTATACAAGATAGCGTGTATAAGGTGGTGAACGAAAACCGTATCCCCCTTCTTGTCATGAATCAGGACGACGGTAGGTTAGGAGGAAAATTAATTGCTGTCTTGAATAACTCAGGGCTTTTTGAAATTGATTCTGTTGCGGGAGACTCGGATCAAAATCTCAAATCAGAACTCTTGGCCAAGGGAAAGATGATTGCGCTATATGTACCCAAGTCGTTTTCTGCCGGTTTAGAATCCAATGCCGGCAGCGTGAGCCAAATATTAATGAGTGATTTGGGACTTGAGCATGATTCTACCCAAAGAGCGCGTGTTGAGACGCCATCACTAACTTTTTTTCATGATCCGGTTCTCCAAGATAATTATATCATATCGGTAATGGGGGTTATTCAATCTTATTTAGGAATTATCTCCAATGCTCTGATGATTGATAACATGTATAAAGATTTGGACATGGGGAGTCAATCCGATAGACTAGCAAAAGAAATCATGGAGAATCAGGTTAAAATCAATAAGGTAGTTGCGACCAATGATCGTTCCATGGCCGTGCCCAATTCCACCCAGCATAATGTGCCCGCCTGGACTATTTTTGCTATGTTTTTTATGGTAGTATCGTTAGGAAGTAATATCGTAAAGGAGCGTGTGAATGGCAGTTTTTTAAGACTGAAAACCATGCCTACTAGTTTTATGGTGGTCATGTTCAGTAAAATGACTGTTTATGTTGTAGTTGCCATTTTGCAAGTGGTTGTTACTTTTTCGATGGGGATTTGGGTTTTGCCCCATTTTGGTCTACCCACTTTAACGCTACCTGGAAATTTTTTAGCGTTTGCATCGGTGGTTTTTATGAGTAGTATGGCCGCAGTAAGTTATGCCCTGTTGATTGGTTCTTTTGCCCATACGCAGGAGCAGGCAAATGGATTTGGGGCCGTTTCCATTGTTATATTTGGTGCAATTGGTGGTATATTAGTTCCCACCTTTGTGATGCCGGCATATATGCAAAGTATAAGTAATATTTCGCCGCTTCACTGGTGTTTGGAAGGATTTTATATATTGTTTTTAAAAAGAGGAAGTTGGCACGAGTTGCAGCGTGTTTTTTTATTTCTGGCCATATTTATTAGTATTTGTCAACTTTGTACGTACCTTAAATTGAAAGTTGAAAAAATAGTTTCTTAATACTTCTGTTCGAGCAAGGGACAGCAAGTGTCTCTCATATCAATCTAAAATAACAGCTAAAGACAAAATCGAATTATGGATATCGAAAGCCTGAAACCCATTCTCAAAGCACAAATTGTACAATATCTTAATTTGTTAGATATTAATCCAGACGATATCAAAGATGACGAACCACTTTTTGGAGGAGATCTTGGATTGGATTCAATAGATTCTCTTGAACTTGTTGTATTGCTGGAACGCGAGTACGGAATAAAAATTACCAATCCGGCAGAAGGACGAAAAATTCTTGTCGATGTAAATCAGATGGCGGCTTACATTCTTGCCAACACAAAAAGCGCTTGACGATATGGGTAGGGTAGTTGTGACCGGAATGGGTATTATCAGTGCGATTGGTAATGATTTGAATGAAAATAGTAATCGTTTATTTCAAGGAGAGAGTGGAATTGATAAAGCTGTTCATTTCGAGTCGATATATACCCAAAACCTTCCGTTTGGCGAGGTGAAACTAAGTAATCAAGATTTAAAAAACTTGTTGTCGCTGAATGATGCAACCGGATTTACCAGGACAAGTCTTTTGGCAACGAAAGCCATGCAAGAAGCAATTTCGGGAGCTGGGCTAACAGCTATGGAAGTCTCTTCGTACGATACGGCATTGATATCGGCAAGTACAGTAGGCGGTATGTGTCTTACGGACCAGCTTTATGAAGATGCCAATATGCGTTCTTCGGGTTCTGAATATCTGGATGCTTACGGTTGCGCCTCGCATACTTTACAATTGGTAGATACATTTGGAATACGGGGTTTTACAGACACGATTAATACGGCTTGTTCATCATCCGCAAATGCCATCATGTTGGGTTCGCGCCTCATTAAAGCCGGACGTATCAAGCGAGCAATAGTAGGCGGAGTGGACAGTCTGGCAAAGTATACCGTCAATGGTTTTAATGCACTAAAAATTCTTTCCGAATCCCCTTCTAAGCCATTTGATGCACAGCGTGACGGTTTAAATCTGGGCGAAGCAGGCGCTTATCTTGTGCTTGAGGCTGAGGAGGATGCAGTGGGTAAGAGAATTTTCGGGGAAATTGTGGGATATGGCAATGCCAACGATGCACATCACCCATCTGCAATGTCGGAAGATGCCATTGGTGCCATTGCTTCTATGCAAGATGCTTTGATTTCGGCAGGGATTTCTTCAGATGAGGTAGATTATATTAACGCTCACGGTACAGGAACGCTCAATAATGATCAGGTGGAGCTATATGGGATAAAATCGGTGTTTGGGGGCGTTCTTCCACCCTACAACTCTACGAAAGGATATACGGGTCATACATTAGGTGCTGCGGGAGCCGTTGAGGCGATTTTTAGTATTCTCTCTATCAATAACCGCATGATTTACCCAGGATTGAATATTAGTAATCAATTGGATGCGTCTTATCCGGCATTAATCAGTTTGCGCAAAAATGTGGATCTCCGTTATGTGCTGAGCAATTCGTTTGGGTTTGGGGGGAATTGTACTTCTCTGGTATTGGGGCGCTATGAGGCTAATTGTTAAATGCAGTAAAGGATGAAAATGATTTGCTTGAATATTTGAGATTCATGATTTGAATACAAATATTTTAACTTTTTAGGCAAGTCAATCAGGTTAAAGATTCTCACCTACTGCTTTAAATTATCAATCTATTTTTAATTTGACATTCATCAAATGGTTAATGCATTAACTCGGTAAGGATTTTTTGTGCTGCGACTGATATAATGGTTCCTGGTCCGAATATGCCTTTTACACCTGCCTCATATAAGAATTCGTAATCCTGAGCTGGTATTACCCCACCTGCAATGACCATAATATCGTCGCGTCCGATTTTGCGTAATTCTTCTATTAGTTGTGGAATAAGGGTTCGGTGCCCTGCTGCTAAACTGGAAGCTCCCACAACGTGTACATCATTTTCTGCGGCTTGCTTGGCAATCTCCTCAGGTGTTTGGAAAAGAGGGCTAATATCAACATCAAAACCAAGATCTGCGAAACTGGACGCGATTACTTTCGCACCGCGATCATGCCCGTCCTGACCCATTTTTGCAACAAGAATCCTGGGACGACGTCCTTCAATGGCTGTGAAAGCATCTGACATTTTTAGCGTTGCTTGGAAATTTTCATCGTCTGATGACTCGGCTTGATATATACCAGACACGGAGCGCATTATTGACTTATACCGACCAAATTGTTTTTCCATAGCATCTGATATTTCTCCCAAAGTAGCTCTTTTTCTGGCCGCATCTACGGCAAGCGCCAGTAGATTTTGGTCCATCTGACTGCCCCCGGATAATGAGCATGCACTTGTTAGCGCATCCAGAGATTGCTGAACCTCATTTTCATCTCGAGTTGATTTTACCAGGACCAATTTCTCTATTTGTGAATTACGAACAGCATCATTGTCAATAGCAAGAATGTCAATTTCTGCTTTTTCGGCAGTTTGATATTTATTTACACCAACCACCACATCCCGGCCCGCATCTATACGTGCTTGTTTGCGGGCAGCGGCCTCTTCAATACGCATTTTAGGTAAACCTGTTTCAATGGCTTTGGTCATACCTCCCAGGTCCTCCACTTCCTCTATTAGTTTCCACGCTTTTTTACAAAGTTCTGCGGTCAGGCTTTCGACGTAATAGGAGCCCCCCCAAGGATCAACGGCATCGCATATATTCGTTTCATGTTGCAGGTAAAGCTGGGTGTTACGTGCAATACGGGCAGAAAAGTCAGTTGGAAGTGCTATTGCTTCGTCTAGTGAGTTGGTATGCAAGGACTGCGTGTGTCCCAAGACGGCCGACATGGCCTCTGTGCAAGTTCTGGCAATATTATTGAATGGATCTTGTTCCGTTAAGCTATAACCACTCGTTTGGCAGTGGACACGGAGCATCAACGATTTGTCATTCTTAGGATTGAAGGTCTTGACAATTTTAGCCCATAGCAACCTGCCTGCTCTCAGTTTTGCAATTTCCATGAAATGATTCATACCGATTCCCCAAAAGAAAGACAGGCGTGGAGCAAAGTCATCGATAGCCATGCCCGCCGCTATCCCCGTTCTGATGTATTCAAGACCATCCGCAAGCGTGTAAGCCAGTTCGATATGGGCCGGTGCACCCGCTTCGTGCATGTGATACCCACTGATGCTGATGGAGTTAAATAGTGGCATATGGCGCGTTGTATAGGCAAAAATATCTCCCACAATACGCATGGACGCCCCTGGCGGATATATATAGGTGTTGCGCACCATAAATTCTTTCAATATGTCATTTTGAATGGTTCCTGAAAGTTTTTCTGGAGAAACACCTTGTTCTTCGGCAGCTACAATGTAAAATGCCATAATGGGAATTACCGCTCCATTCATTGTCATAGAGACCGACATTTGATCAAGAGGTATTTGATCAAACAACTGTTTTACATCCTCTACGGTATCAATGGCTACACCCGCCTTACCAACATCACCAACTACGCGCGGATGATCGGAATCATACCCCCGGTGTGTGGCAAGATCGAAGGCGACCGAAAGACCTTTTTGTCCAGCAGCGAGGTTCCGCCGGTAAAAAGCATTTGATTCTTCGGCGGTTGAGAAACCCGCATACTGTCGGATCGTCCAGGGACGTTGCAAATACATACTCGCATAGGGGCCTCTTACAAAAGGGGGTGTTCCGGCACCAAAACGGATATGCTCTAGTCCAATTGAGTCTTCTGAGCTGTATACTGACTTTATCTTTATTCCTTCGGATGTATTTGGGTTAGAAATGGAGGAACTTCCATCAATAACGTCTTTTTTTAACTCATGAAAGTTAATATTTGAGAAATCCGGCTTCATGATTTATTGCTGATGAGTGTTCCAGTATGTTGAAAGATTACGGTTGGGTAAGTTTCTGTATCCTGTTTTTATCAGGTCATTTTCTTTCGTAATTTTTGATATGTTTTGCGGATCTTCCCGGTATTTATTAACCCCTACCATCACATAATCTTTCCTCAATAACTCTTTTTTTACTTGCCAGGATACCTCTATTTGATCCTGTATATAGCCACTTTGAAAATAGGTAATGATTCCACCCTGGGCCTCCAAAGCTAGAAACAGTTGCCATGCAGCATCTGCTATTTGCTTCGATTGAATATCGATATAATAAGAGCCAGCGGCAGGATCTATAACCTGATTAATATAGCTTTCATGTAGGAGAATAGATGATATGTTTCGAGCGATTCGCTCCGAAAATTCATTGGTATCGGAAAACGATTGATCAAATGCGGGAATGGTTAGTAAATCGCATCCGCCAATCACGGCACTCATGGCGCTGGAAGTGGCGCGTAAAATATTGGTATATGGGGAAGATTCGGAGGTATATAGTGATGAAATGGATGCATGTACATACGGCGGTAAATCATCTTCTACGCCATAGGCTGCTGCAATACGGTTGTATAGAAGACGTAAAGCTCTTAGCTTGGCAATTTCTGTTAAGTACTCCGTTCCCACTGACACCGACAGAAATGTCTTTTTAAGGATAAGATCGGCACTTAATCCCGCATCAGTGAGTTTGTCCAAATAGAATACGAGAGAACCTAGTAAATAGGCAAGTTCCTGCTCCGGCGTTGCTCCCGCGTTATGAAAGATGTGACTTTCCACCATTATCGGAAAGAATTGCTTCACAGACTCTGTTTCCTTGCATACAGCCCCCAGGTCCGTCAAATTTTGATCAAAAGGTTGTAAGGTTCTCATCCAGTTTGCCAGATAATCGTAGGCAATGCCACCTTTTATTTGATAACCGGAATGGTTTGAGAGAAGTCCAAAAACTTGATTGGGATTTTGAGCTGTTTTTATAAAAACAGGGGTGTCTGTATTGCGAATTTGATGAAGGAGCCGGGTACAATCGGGGACGTTCAGTTGTTGCGCAGCAGCGTCTATTAAAACACCCTGAGCTCCTGCTCGCAACGCTTCTTGGATTTTAGTATTCGTTAAAGAAAAGTCTCGGATCTTTATTTCAGGCATATTTAACCACCCGGGATTCTTTTTTTGCGCGGCATGCAGCTGTTTAAAGCAGTTAGCATCGTATTCTTCAATAGAGTAATAGGGGGCGATTTTTCGGTATTCTCCATTACGATCTTTATTGAGTTCGGAGAAAGGTTTTTTAGTTTCTATTTCAACCTGTCTTTGCCAGACTGATTTATCAGATGGGATAAAATCAGAGAACAATTTTTTATCCATACCCAAGCACATTTTATGAAGAATTTGAGGTCGTATGACCTGATAAAGGCAAAGCTACAAATTTGACCTTAAATTTCTTTTAATTTCCAACTCGTACCCTAAAATGAGACAATTGAAATCGGGAAATGGCCTGAATTATTGAACACAATAAAAAAGCGGATAGTTAATAGTAAATTGACTATATGTTTCATCGGGACAGATCGGGTAATTTTTATATCTTTGCGTCCTTTTGAATTATAAAGAATAGAGTTTTTAACATTGGAAAGAGTAAGCGGATACAAAGAAGTGGACCAAGTTTGGAACGCGTGCCTGAGAGTTGTACAGCAGCATGTACCGGAAGAGAGCTTTAAGACATGGTTTGAACCCATTCGTCCGTTAAAACTTTATGGCAAAGTATTAACGATACAGGTGCCTAGTCAGTTTTTTTATGAATGGCTTGAAGACAACTATGTAAACTTGCTCAGAAAGGCGCTTGACTATGCCATTGGCCGCGACGGTCTCCTTGAATATTCTATAATTGTTGATAAGGGTAACGAAAAGCATCAACCGCTTACGATGAACGTTTCTACCCAAAAAACAGCCAATGCTGCCAAGCCAGATAACTTTGCGAATGATCCCCGGGTAGGTGCCCATATACAGTTGAAGGATCATGATTCGATGAATCTGGACAATTATCTGAATCCGAATTATTCATTCGACAACTTTATTGAGGGAGATTGTAATCGTTTGGCACGCTCGGCCGGGTTTGCCGTTGCCCAAAGACCAGGCTTAACTTCGTTTAATCCTTTGATGATGTACGGAGGGGTAGGGTTGGGTAAAACGCACCTTGTTCAGGCCATAGGAAATTACATTATGAACCATTTTGATAACAAAGTGGTACTCTATGTTTCTTCGGAAAAATTCACGAATCAATTTATTAACTCCATTAAAAACAATACGTTACAGGACTTTACGGATTTCTATATGAAAGTGGATGTCCTGGCTATTGATGACGTTCAGTTTTTATCGGGGAAAGAAAAAACGCAAGATACGTTCTTTCATATATTCAACCACTTGCACCAACTGGGCAAGCAAATCATCATGACCAGTGACCGTCCGCCTCGTGAACTTCAGGGCTTGCAAGACAGGTTACTTTCGCGATTTAAGTGGGGACTAACCGCGGATTTGCAAACCCCCGATTTTGAAACGCGTATAGCCATTATTCAAAAGAAAATTCAGTCGGAAGGTATATCCATTGGTTACGATGTAATTGAATATGTGGCACATAGTGTCAATTCAAACGTAAGGGAGCTGGAAGGTGTAATTGTTTCGTTGATGGCACAGGCGTCGCTAACACGCCGTGAAATTGACGTGGAATTGGCGAAGAATACACTTCGCAACATCGTAATGAATGAGGATAAAGAGGTTACGATTGATACCATTCAGGAAGTAATAGCCGACTATTTCCAGGTAACCGTAGCAGACCTTAAAAGTAAGAGCCGTAAAAAGGAAGTGGTTTATCCAAGACAGTTGGCAATGTTTCTGGCCAAGGAATATACGGAGTTACCTTTGAAGTCAATCGGATATCATTTTGGTGGTCGTGATCATAGTACGGTTATTCACTCCATTCAAAGTGTTAACCT